>JBBSGN010000528.1:0-3157 GCA_038254085.1 Chloroflexia bacterium
CACCTACAAAGTACGGAACTGGATCAAGAAGCCGGACGGGTACAAGAGCGATACTATCAACGTACTTACCACAGGCTCGGACCAGGAATGTAACTTGCCCACCGAAAAAGGCCCGTTCATCATGTTCCTTCTATTGGACAAAGCCACACCTAAAGACCAGGCAGAGAGAGGCCCCTACTACCCGGAGGCCACTTTCCGCATCCATAGCGGCACGATAGAGTACGCCGACCTGCCCAAATACTGCGGCTGGTCCCTGCAAGACCTTAAGAAAGAAATCGAGAAGAGCATCAACGTCGCGCCCCGCTCACCCTAGACACCAACAAATCATCCTGCACAATAAAAACAACACCACATGGGCGGTGTTGTTTTTATTGCCTATTAGCTTACCCTTCCCTGGCGGCTGGGGGCCAAAACGACAAGTGTTTACGGCAGGTTACTGCCGGTATACGGCACTCGCAACGGCACTTTCCTCAAGGAAAGCAACTTCGGTGGGCAAACTGCCTGTGTCGGATTGGCTGTGGGCGTACTCTTTCACCGCTTTTACGAAGTCCCTGAAGAGGGGGTGTGGGCGGGTGGGGCGGCTCTTCAGTTCGGGGTGGAACTGGGAGGCCACGAACCAGGGGTGGTCGCGTAGCTCGATTATCTCCACCAGCCTGCCGTCGGGCGACAGGCCGCTCAGGACCAGGCCCTCCTCTTGCATTCGCTCACGGTAAGCGTTGTTGAACTCGAAGCGGTGGCGGTGGCGCTCGTACACCACCGGCTCGCCATATGCCCTGGCCGCTTTGGTGCCGGGCACCAGGTTGCAAGGGTAGAGGCCGAGGCGCATGGTGCCGCCCATGTCGGCTATGTCGCGCTGGTCGGGCATGATGTCTATCACCGGGTCGGCGCAACGCTGGTCTATCTCGGTCGTGAAAGCGGCGGGCAGGTCCAGCACGTTGCGGGCGAAGTCAATTACGGCCATTTGCATACCGTAGCATAGCCCCAGATAGGGTATCTTGTGCTCGCGGGCGTACTGGGCGGCGACTATCTTGCCAAGCACGCCCCGGTCGCCGAAGCCACCGGGAACCAGTATGCCGTCCACACCCGCAAGTAGCTCGTCCGCGCCTTGCTGCTCGAGCGCCTCGGTGTTCACCCAGCGCACTTCCACCTTGAGGTCGTTGTGCGCCGATGCGTGCCTCAGCGCCTCCACCACGCTAATATAGGCGTCGTGCAGCTCGGTATATTTGCCGCACAGAGCAACTGTCACGATATCGTGGGCCGCGTCCATGCGGCCCACGATTTGCCGCCAACCGGACAGGTCGGGCGCGTGCCCGCCCAGGCTCAACTTCTCCACGATGTAGTCGCCCAGACCGCTATCTTCCAGCAATAAGGGGATCTGGTAAATGTTGGGCACAGTAGGCAGAGGGATCACGGCGCGAGGCTCAACGTCGCAGAAGAGGGCGATCTTGGAGATGATGTCCTCGCCTACCGGGAAGTCGGAGCGGCAGAGTATCACGTCGGGGTTGATGCCTATGGAGCGCAATTCTTTCACCGAGTGCTGGGTCGGCTTGGTCTTAAGCTCGTTGGTCACGCCGATGTGGGGCAGGAGGGTGAGGTGCATATAGAGGACGTTCTCACGGCCCGCGTCGCGGCGCATCTGGCGAATGGCCTCCAGGTAGGGCAGGCCCTCGATGTCGCCCACTGTGCCGCCAACCTCCACGATTACCACGTCGGGCGCGCCGCTGCGGGCGACGGCGGCGATACGCGACTTGATCTCGTTGGTGATGTGTGGGATCACCTGTATGGTGCCGCCCAGGAAGTCGCCACGCCGCTCGCGCGCGATCACGGACGAGTAGATGCGTCCGGTGGTGACGTTGGACGCCTGTGTGAGGTTCTCGTCTATGAAACGCTCATAGTGCCCCAAGTCGAGGTCGGTCTCCGCGCCGTCGTCGGTGACGAACACCTCGCCGTGCTGGTAGGGCGACATCGTGCCGGGGTCTACGTTGATGTAGGGGTCGAGTTTCTGTAAGGAGATAGAGATGCCCCGGCTCTTCAGCACGCGCCCAATAGAGGCAACGGTAATCCCCTTGCCCACGCTAGACACCACCCCGCCGGTCACAAAGATATACTTAACCATGCTCTCAACCCCCCTTCGGGAATTATGAATTATGAATTCTAAATTATGAATTGAAAGACGTAATTCATAATTTAGAATTCATAATTCGTTCATGCTGCTTGCTCCATGCGCTTTTGGCGGGGAACTACGCAGACATTTACACCCGCCGCTATGTTTAGGTCGCCCAGTTTATCGCTGATGACGGCCAGGATGCCGTCAAACTGGTCGCCGGTGGTGTAAGCCTCCACGTAGACGCCGAGGGGGTTCGTGCCGATATAGCTCACGAACTCGGCGTCGGGGTAGGCGGCGCTGATTGTGCGGCTGACTCGGTCCACCAGGTCTTGCACCCGCTCGTCCTGCATGTCAATATGCACCAACTGCTGCGAAACAACCGGCCTGTTGTACGCAGTCACCATCTCCGCCAACGATCCGTCCATGCTCTCACCCCCCCCGCTTCGCGGAATTATGAATTATGAATTAGTTCATTCAATTCATAATTCATAATTTAGAATTCATAATTCGGTCAGCTTTTGGCCTCCAGGATTACCACTTTGGTGGTTTCGTCAAGGTCGCTGGCTTTGGCGGCGAACTTGTCCTGGGGTTGCCACTCTTTGAGGCCCATCTCCTTGGTGAACTTGTCCAGGGTGTCGGCCTCGGTTGTCTCGCGGCCCGTCGAGTAGTGCATGGGGATCACTACCTTAGGCTCTATCTGGCTGATTATTTCTGCCGCCTTACTCGCGCTCAAGGCGGTGTTGCCCCCCACAGGCACGAGCAGCACATCCACGTCGCCCAGTGCCTCTACCTGCTGAGAGGTGAGAGTCTGGCCCAGCGAACCGAGGTGGCACACCACCAGGTCGTCCAGGTTGAACAGGAAGATGTTGTTGCGCCCGCGCTCCTTGCCGCCTTTGTCGTCGGAGAACGACCACACGCCGGTCACGAACACACCCCGCGACTCGTACTCGCCGGGGCCGTTGATGACCATCGGCTCGCCCTTCACGCCTGCGAGCGAGTTGTGGTGCGGATGCTCGTGGCTGACCGTGACGATGTCGGCCTTCTGGCCCA
>JBBSGN010000529.1:0-3141 GCA_038254085.1 Chloroflexia bacterium
AGCGACCTAGGCATCGGCCATCCGTCTCCCACCCCACCCCAGGCCAGCATCGCGCATGAAGAAGGCATTATCTACCAAGGTTCCAGTTCGCCACTGCCACCAACGATCCCTTGAAAGAGTGCTGACGACACGGTGGAAAAGTGGGAGTATTCTCATTGCCCGTCGGGTTGAAACGTCCCGAGTTCGTATGCTAGGAGCGTGAGCGCGCGATCCCGTATCGTATAGACGGTCCGCTCGCTTACGTATAACTTCTCCGCGACCTTCCGCCATGGCCCCGGCTCGACGTAAGTAATGTTGCATCAACGCTTGCGTGCGGTCGTCCTGGTGCTTGATAGGCGTTATCGGCATCGCCTCGGAGTACAGGAAAATAGGGGAGGGTCACGAAATGGCCTCTTTAGACGCCGCTTCTGTATGCGGAGCGCGCGAGGCGGGGTAACCCGAAAGTAGTATTTACGTATGCCTTCGCAAAGCGATATAGCATGATTTATGACCAGTCCTCAATTAACCCAGATTTAACCCAATGTTTACGCTACTGCTATTGTCTGGGCCGAGAAATGGTGATAGCATCAAACTGGTTGAACCTGACGCTTGGCCGCGGCTCGTTTTTCGCTCTAGCTGCTCAACTATAATTCCATAGCCTCTGTCATCGGTGCATCTGTTAACGGCGTAATTGTAGGCATACTACTTGCTGCGCTGGATGCCGTGCTAGACCATGTGTGGCAGCGTTTCGGCGGAGACTGGTCATGCTCTACGCAGGTCGGATGGCTTATACCAGGCAAAAGAGGCAGGTGATTAAGCGTGTTTGACCCGAACTCACCCCAGGCACTTGCGATCTCCAACCTGTTCATCATAACGCTGCTCATCGCGGCGGTCATCTTCTTGATCGTGACGGGTCTGGTCATATACATAGCCATCCGGTTCCGCAGGCGCGAAGGCGAGGGCGAGCCGCGCCAGAACTTCGGACACACGAAGCTGGAGATAGGGTGGACGGTCGCACCTACACTCGTGCTGGCGGTCCTGTTCGTTCTGACAATCGGCGGTATGCGCGAAGCCAGCCCCGCTGTGGGGGAAGGGCGCGCGCCTGACATAATTGTGATGGCTGACCAGTGGTGGTGGGAGGTGCGTTACCCGGCGTCGGGCGTGGTCACTGCCAACGAGATCCACCTGCCCGTTGGCAAGCGGATGCTGGTCCATTTGGAGTCGGACGACGTGATCCACGACCTGTGGATACCGAAGCTGGGCCGCAAGATGGACGTGGTTCCCGGCCATCCCAACGATGTCTGGCTTGAGGCCGATACGCGCGGCATTTACCAGGGGGCGTGCGCCGAGTATTGCGGCGTGGAGCACGCTCGGATGCTCGTCTACGCCATCGCGCAGCCACAAACCGAGTTCGACGCTTGGCTGGCGGCGCAAAGCCGTCCTGCGCCGGCCATTCCCACTATCGGCTCGGTAGCTCGCGGCGCGCAACTCTTCGCCCAGCAGACTTGCATTAGCTGTCACGCCCTCAACGGCACCGCCGCAAAGGCCCAGGTCGGCCCCGATCTCACCCACGTGGCGAGCCGCCTGACCCTGGCCGCAGGCACCCTGACCAACACCCCCGCCAATCTCGCCGCCTGGATCAAGAACCCTCAACAGTATAAACCGGGCGCGAAAATGCCCGACTTGCGCCTAACCGACGACCAGGTGCAGGCGCTTGTGGACTATATGGAGACGCTGAAGTGAAATGTGATGCGTGATTACCGACTACCGACTACCGACTACCGACTACCGACTACCGAGGACTAACAAATGACAGATATACCGTTGGTTCCAGAGGTTGCCAAGCCTTTGCCTGCTTTGGGGGAGAGCGAGGGTCTGCTTGCGTGGATTGCTTCGGTTGACCACAAGCAGATAGGCATCATGTACCTGATTACCTCCTTCTTCTTCTTCGCGGTGGGGGGGATCGAGGCGTTGATAATGCGCGCCCAACTTGCCAGGCCAGGCAGCACGCTGATTTCGCCTGAAGCCTACAACCAGATATTCACGATGCACGGCACTACCATGATCTTCCTGGTAGTAGTGCCGATCTTGATAGGTCTTATGACCTACTTCACACCCCTAATGATCGGGGCGCGAGACATGGCGTTCCCTCGCTTGACCGCCCTCAGCTTGTGGGTGCTGGTGTTTGGGGGGCTGCTCTTATACTTCAGCTTTGTGTCGGGCGGCGCGCCGAACGCCGGTTGGTTCAGCTATGCGCCTCTCAGCGAGAAGCCCTATGCCTCCACCGACGGCCTCGACTATTGGGCGCTGGGGCTGCTCGTGGTGGGCGTGGGCACTGTGGCGGCTGGCATCAACATCATCGTGACGGTGGTGAGCCTGAGAACCCCCGGCATGACCATACGCCGCCTGCCCCTGTTCGTCTGGATGTCCCTCGTCAACTCGGTGCTGATTATCCTGGCGCTGCCCGCGCTCAATGCTTCCCTGGCGATGCTGCTGATAGATCGGCAGCTTAACGCGCACTTTTTCACACCGTCGTCGGGCGGTTCGGCGGTGCTGTGGCAGCACTACTTCTGGGCGTTCGGCCACCCCGAAGTTTACATCATGGTGCTGCCCGCCTTCGGCATTATCTCGGAGGTGATCCCGGTCTTTTCGCGCAAGGCGATCTTCGGATACGCCTTCGTAGCCGGGTCAACGGTGGGTATAGCCTTCCTCAGCTTCGCGGTGTGGGCTCACCATATGTTCGCGGTAGGGTTGGGGCCGGCCTGGGACCTGGTGTTCGGGGCGTCCAGCATGTTGATCGCCGTGCCCACGGGCGTGAAGATTTTCAACTGGATAGCCACCATGTGGGGTGGCTCAATCCGCTTCACGACATCCATGCTCTTCGCCATATCGTTCCTGGTGATGTTCACTATAGGCGGCATCAGCGGCGTGACCTTCGCCGTCGTGCCGGTTGATTGGCAGGTGACAGACACCTACTACGTGGTGGCGCATATGCACTACGTGTTGTTCGGCGGCACCCTCTTCGCGGTGTTTGCGGGGGTGTATTACTGGTTCCCTAAGATTACGGGGCGGATGCTCTCGGAGCGGCTGGGCAAGTGGCACTTCTGGCTCACCTTTCTCGGCTTCAACCTTACCTTCTTTGTGCAGCACTTCCTCGGTTTG
>JBBSGN010000530.1:0-3137 GCA_038254085.1 Chloroflexia bacterium
CTCACAACTCACAACTCACAACTCGCAACTCAAAACTGTTTCACGACCCGCGCCGGATTGCCCCCCACGACCACATTGGGCGGCACGTCGCCCACCACCACAGCGCGATAGGCGACCACCGAGTTCTCTCCTATCGTTACGCCCTTGAGGACGGCGCTTTGGCCGCCAAGCCACACGTTCTCGCCGATGGTGATAGGCGCGCAGGCTACAGGAGCGTCGCGGTCGTGGCGGTGGGCCGGGTCGAGGGGGTGGAAGTCGCTGTCGAACACGACGGTCGAGCCGAGGATGCAGCGCGCTCCTATTCGTATGTGCGTATAGGCCATGACGCCCGCTCCGTTTAGACGTGTGCCTCTGCCCACCGTGATGCGCGAGTCGGGCGTGTAAGTGATAAAGACGTTCTTCTCAGCATGGCACCAGGCCTTGATGTCGTCCCCGAACACTACTCGCCCAGGCCCCTGTATTACTAGCCGCCCGTTGGTCTCGAAGTTGCGTCCGAACTGCACCCGGTTGCCCAGCCGCAGCTTGAACCACCGTATCCAGAATGCGCTTATTACCTGCACGGCGTAAGGCTTAATGACGGCCTTCCACCCCAGCGCGCGGGAATAGACGGGCATGGAGGTAGGCTGGGTTTGGTCATTCATTCGAAGCCTTTTCTGCGCAATTCAAATCAGGAAGGGGGCGAATAAACTCACCGCAGAGGCGCAGAGTACGCTGAGGACCGCTGAGAAAAACAATAGAATCTCTGCGTGATCCTCTGTGTACTCTGCGCCTCTGCGGTGAATCTTTGCGCTCATTCTACCAATACACCTATTCGAGGATAATGCTTGCCTGATGCCCGCGCCGCATGGCACTTTCACCGTCCACATTGTCGAGCGTCACCGGAATAACTTGCGGGACAGTCTTCCCCTGCCTGCGGGCGATGGCCTCGGCGTAGATGGCCTCTATGCGATCGGTGGCGGTCTCCCACGACAGGTTGGCGATGCATTCTTGCCGTAGTTGGCGGCCAACCGCCTGGTAATGCTGGGGGTCGTCAAGCACTTCGGCCAGCTTTTGGGCCAACGAGCGGGAATCGCCCTTCTTAGCGTATACCCCTAGCTCGCCCAGGTATTCGTGGCTGATGGGGGTGTCGAAGGCCACCACGGGGAGGGCCATCGCCATGTAGTTGCCTATCTTGCCCGCGCCCTCGGTGCCGGAGAGCTTGGGGGCCATCGCTACGTCGCCCACCGCCAGGAAGCGGGGTGCGTCGGCGTAGGGTATGCGTCCTGGGAAGCTGACAAAGCCGTTCAAGCCCAGCCTGTCGGCCTGGCTGCGATAGCTGTCCACGCCGGGGAAGCCCATCACCAGGAAATGCGCATCGCGCCTGCTCCACTCATTCACCATGATAGCGGCGGCTTCCAACAGGAGGTCAGTGCCCTGGTACGGCGCGAGCAGACCCAGGTAGGCCACCACTTTGCGATCTGTGGGCACACCCAGCGAGTGCTTGAGGGCGATGCAGGCATCTCGCTCTATGCCGGCGGACGGAGGCGCGAAAGCCCGGGTGTTCACGGCGTCGGCCACTGTATAAATGTGGTCCGAGCGGTCGCCTATTTTAGCGCGTAGGTTCCTCTCAGCGTTGTGCGAGGAGGTGATGATAGCGTCAGCGGCCCTGTCTATGTGCTTCTCCAACTGCTTAAGGGAGCCGAGATAGGGCGAGTTGGGGCTGATGAAGCGGTGGTCGAGCATCTCGGCGGTCATGCTTCCCTGGTAGTCGAAGACGAGTGGCACGCCCCGCGTCTGGCGCACGGTCCACCCCAGCAGGCAGCCTTCGTGCAGGTGAGCATGGATCAGGTCGGGCTTGAAATCGGCGGCTGCCCGCTGCACGGTGGCGGCCAGGGCCATGTCGAAGTATAGCTTGTGCCGCGACGAACCGACCATTACGCCCCGCTTCCAGGGCACGTCAATCGAGCGCCTTATGGCGACGCCCGGCACGTCGTTGCCGGTATGGTATGTACAGAGGAGGATGTCGTGACCTCGGCCCTGGAGATGTCTGATCTCTTCCAGGATACGCACGTGCGCGCCGTAGTCGGAGAAGAACGAGGTGGGGGCTATTGTTAATATGCGGTAAGGCAATAATCTCTCACTGTTGCTTTTTCCTGCCTGTCATTATATGGCTGCGCTACCGGGCGTGTCAAATATGCGAAGAACCTGGGATTGTTCTTGTATCTAAATGGGGCTATATAAACGGATGGCACAGGGCGTGCCCCCGACACATGCTACTCGGACAGTGAAACCCAGGCTGCCATCCGGGCTGTAAGCACACTCCACGTCCGACATAGCTTGCCCATTCACCTCGATTTGGGGTGCTGCCCCGACATTCCCTATCGTCAATGCCACCTCTGCCGGTTCGCGCAGCCGCACGTCTGACGGATCGCCGACTTGGCGGAGTGTAATGTGCAGCGTCCGTTCGTCCGCCCTGTACTCAGCTTGCGACACGCCGACCGTGCCTGTCGGGTCTGCAACCTGCGCGAGAAACGGCTCCTCACGGGCTGCATGTTCGGGCGGGTCATTGAATAGCTTCACGAAGTCCTCGCCGCCCGGCTCTATAGAGCAGGACAGGGCGAGCAGGGAGGTGGTGTGCAGGGTGCGGAGCGCGCCCTTGTAGAGATAACGGCTCTCCTGCCAGCCCGCGTTGAAGGCGGACGCGGCGTAACGCCGGAAGGCATCCGCCAGGCCGGTGTCGCCCATGCCCTGCGCCAGTATAGCCGCGAAGCCGGTGTTGATCGGCACGTCGCTTATCTCCATCTTCTCGCTTATGGGCGATGAAGCTACGTATGCGCCCTCGGACCCGGACTGCGTGACTTTTTGTTTGAAGCGCCGGTAGAGCTTGCGGACCAGTGGGCGGTCGAAGGGCAGCAGGAAGGCCAACCCCCAGGCATCTGTGAAGTTGAAGGCCACAGGCGCGGCCATATGGAGGTCGGTCACGTAAGCTGCACCGAACACCCCTCGTAGTGCCGGGCCTTTCAACACCATTCTGCGCCGTACCGACCGGAGCCAGCCGGGGTTTGCCTCGCTGTAGAGTGTGCCGTGCAAAGCGTCGTGCAGCGTGTTGGAGGCCAGCGCGTAGTTATTGCAGGGCACGTAGGCCATCCCGCGCTCGC
>JBBSGN010000531.1:0-3134 GCA_038254085.1 Chloroflexia bacterium
ACTAAAGCGGGGTATGCCCAAAGTGCCCGTGGAACGACATACCGACTGGTATCAGTTCTCGCCACCCGAAGGTGGTCTCTCTCTGCTGATGCCCAGAACACCGGACCAGAGTTCAACAACCAACGAGGCATTGAAGCAGACAATAATGATGTATGGGGTAAAGCAGGGCGGCGTCGCCTACGTCGTAAAGTACACCACGTACCCGCAGGATACCATTGAAAAGGTAGGTGCCGAGACGTGGCTGGATTGTGAACTGCAACGAGGGATGGCGCAAAATCTGCAATACTTCTTTGCGCAATACATGATTATCCACAGCGCAAATATGATATTATCGAGCCGTGCTTACGGAACGCCAAGCCACCAGGCTGATCCTGGCCCAAGTTGCCACTTGTCTTGGTAGTGATCAGATTGACCCGGCTCACCACACGAGGGGCATTGACTGTCTTGAGTTTCTTGCGACCAGATAGTCTGCGCTGTGTGGAGATCCGGATGGGGACCGAGTTGGGGCAGCTTTGACCATGGTCACGCCCGAAACTACGCCTCACCTCCCCTCGGACTATTCCGAGACAGCGCGCACCCAGGCTCTGGACCGCTTCCAGCTACTGCAACCTCATCTCGAAGATGGGGTCGCACTGAGCGCCTTGGCCCGCCATCACGAGGTACCTTTGCGCACTTTGCAGCACTGGCTGCAGCGTTACCGCCAGCTCGGGCTGGCCGGCCTTTGTCGCCGTCGTCCACCACGTCCGTCCCACCCGGCACGACGGATTGCCCCACAACTGGTGGAGTTGATCGAGGGTTTGGCGCTACGCACACCCCCTCCTTCGGCCGCTGCAGTTCATCGCCAGGTACTCACGGTCGCCCAGCAACATGGTTGGGCTGCTCCCAGCTATCGCACTGTCTATGGGATTATTCGCGCCATCGACCCCGGCTTACGCACGCTCGCTCATGAGGGCGCCAAGGTCTACCAGGAAGCATTCGACTTGCTATATCGACGAGAAGCCACACGCTCCAATGAGATGTGGCAAGCAGATCATTGTCTCCTCGATATATGGCTACTCGACCCTACCGGCAAACCGAGGAGGCCTTGGCTAACGGTCATCCTAGACGATTACAGCCGCGCAGTCGCAGGTTACCTTCTGAGCTTTCAGGCACCCTCAGCCTTGCAGACGGCGCTCGCTCTACGACAGGCCATCTGGCGTAAGGCCGAGGCGCACTGGCACGTCTGCGGCATCCCTGACATCTTCTACACCGATCACGGCAGCGATTTCATCTCCCATCATATGGAGCAGGTGAGTGCCGACATCAAAATGCAACTGGTCTTCTCTCACCCCGGTCACCCACGCGGGCGGGGACGGATCGAGCGCTTTTTCAACACCGTCAATCAACTCTTCCTCTGCACCCAGCCCGGCTACACCCCTCCCCATACCCATACCCATACTCCCCCTAAGACTCCCGCCGCTCCCACAACCAACCCCATCTTGACCTTACCCGAGTTTGAAACTGGTTGGCGCACGTTTCTGCTGGAGGACTACCATCAGCGCACGCACAGCGAGACTGGCCAGGCACCTCAGGCTCGATGGGAAGCGGGAGGTTGGCTGCCACGCCTGCCGGAATCGCTGGAGCAACTCGATTTGCTGCTGCTTACAGTGGCCACCTCCCGCCGAGTGCAGCAGGATGGCATTCGCTTTCAGGGATTGCGCTACCTGGACCTGACGCTGGCAGGCTATGTCGGGGAAGATGTGACGATCCGCTACGACCCCCGTGACATGGCCGAGATCCGTGTCTACCATCAAGAGGAGTTCGTGTGTCGGGCTGTGTGCCAGGAGATTGCTGAGCAGACCTTGAGCCTGAAGGAGATCATTGCCGCACGCCGCCAGCGGCGAAAGGAATTACGCGAGCAGCTTTCGAGCCGGGAGACGGCAGTAAAGTTGCTGCTGGAAGTACATCAGCTACATAAGCCACCGGCGGAACCTATCGAACCCTCGGCTGAACCACCCACTCCGTCTGCACCACGCTTGAAACGCTATTACAATGAATAATGAACAGGGAAATGCAAATGAATAATGCAGCAATGGCTGTCGCACAAGTGGCTGGCACCACCGGAAGTGCCAGCACTGCCAGTGTGGGTTTCATAGTGACCAAGGAACACCGCCGATTCGCCGAGTTCTGCGATGCGTGCAGGCGGCAGCGATACATTGGGCTGTGCCATGGATCACCTGGCGTGGGCAAGACGTTGTCGGCATACTACTACAGCAAAGAGAAAGGGACAGGGACAGCGAACGACCCCAACGAAGGGTTCCCGATCCTGTACACGCCACCTGTAGCCAATAACCCAAGGCAAATTGCAAAGGATGTGAAGCGGCTTCGTGACGAGGGGCGCTATCGAGGGAGGGTGGAGCGCACGCAGGAAGAGGGGCGGCTTATGTGGCCACCGCCCGATCGGACGGAACTGCTGATCATCGACGAAGCAGATCGTTTGAAGATGGCTGGGCTAGAACAGTTGCGGGACATCTATGATCGAGGCGGCATGGGACTGGTGCTGATCGGCATGCCAGGGCTTGAGAAGCGACTTGCACGCTACTCGCAGTTGTATTCGCGGGTGGGGTTCGTACATGGGTTTCGGCCATTAAGCCCTGCAGAAATGCACTTCATCCTGACGGCGAAGTGGGCGGAGTTGGGCTGGACGCTGCGGGTAGACGATTTCACAGATACAGAGGCGGAAGCGGCGATAATTCGGATCACAGGCGGTAACTTCCGGCTGCTACAACGGTTGTGGACACAAATCGAACGGATACTGCAGATAAATGAGATGCAGGTGGTGACAGCGGAAGTGGTGGAGGCAGCACGGGAGAGCCTGGTGATTGGGGCGGACTAAGATCGAGGCGTGGTAGGGGGGATAGAGCATGACCAGGTAACAGACAAGTAGAGAAAGCACACAAGGTCGATTACGCAAAGTGCTATTGCAGATTTTACGCAATCCAGCCCTGCAATTCACAGCCTGTCCGATTCCTGATACACGACCGAGACGAGATACCAAATTCACCTCTTCGTTCGACACAGTGTTCGCCTCGGAAGGCATCGAGAAGGTGCTCACTCCCTATAGGTGCCCCAAAGCGAACGCGTTTGCCGAAAGA
>JBBSGN010000532.1:0-3133 GCA_038254085.1 Chloroflexia bacterium
CACCTGGTCGAACTACCAGCCATGCAGTGGACCAGCCTGGAAGCGTTTCTGCGAAAGATTCATCTGACCGAGCCTTTTCTTATTTGGAGCCAGGAAGAACTTATGCGCCGTTTCGGTCTGCGCGCCTTGCAGGGCTTCCGCAACCAGTGGTTCGACATCGAGGGCCGGATCATCGCGGACATGCTTAAGATGATACCCTTCTGGCTGGGCGCGGTGGACCTGGGGCGCGATAAGCAACGCCGCCTCATCTCTTTCCGCGTGACCGAGGAGGGCATGTCGCTGTTCAACCCCGACCACGCCGCCGACACCGGACATGTACCCGCCAAGACCCTGATGGTGCAGCCGAACTTCGAGGTGCTGGTGCTGCACCCTGACAGTCGGGTTATCTGGACGCTGCTGCGCGCCGCCGATCTCGTGCGGCACGACAGGGTGAGCGTGTACAACCTCAACAAAGAGAGCGTGCTGCGGGCGACGGAGACGGGGTTGTCGCCCGATGCGCTCAAGAAGTTCCTGGACGCGAACACGGGCAAGGGGCTGCCCCAAAACGTGGCCCACTCTATCTCCGATTGGGCGGGCCTGATCAAACGAGCCAACATCCAGCGCACCACGCTCATCGAGGTGGACGACCCGGCGGTGCTGGACGAGATGATGGCCTCGCGCAAGACCAAGCGCTACATAGCGCGGCGGCTCTCGCCCACGATTGCCGTCGCCGCGTTGCCGGATGTGATCGAAACGGCGCGGGATGATCCCTGGCATCGGCTAATGAAAGAGCTAAAGGGCGCGGGCTACTTCCCTCGTTTCATAGGCGAGACGACCCAGACCGCAGGCCACGCAAGCGTACCGTCCGGTAATGACGAGGTAGCCGCGCGTGCCAACGGCAAAGAGACCGCCCAGGAGACCGAGATTAGCACTGTGAAACGACGCGCCACAACCGCCAACACGAGCGCCACGCGCGCCGCCACCCGAACCGCAGGCGCGAGCCGAACGGGGATCAACTAGTATGATAGCGGGGCTGGAAGGCACGGTCGCGTCGGTGGCGCGCGACCATGTGGTGCTGAACGTGGGCGGAGTATTCTTCAAGGTGTTCATGCCCGCCTCCACTATCGCATCGGTGGGCGCGGTGGGCGATACAGCGCGCGTACACACCCACCTGTACGTGCGCGAGGACCAGCTTGCCCTTTACGGCGCGCCGGAAGAGCGCCAACTAAGGCTGTTTGAGTCCCTTCTCACCGTCAGCGGCATCGGCCCTAAGGTGGCGTTGTCTATCCTCAGTTCTATGCCTGTGGATGCTTTGGAGAGCGCGATTGCTTCGGGCAATGTTGACCTGCTGACCCGCGTGCCCGGCATTGGCCGCAAGACCGCCAGCCGCCTGGTGCTGGAGATGAAAGGCAAGCTGGACTTGATGGCAGCCGCAGGCATTTCGGCCAGTCCGTCCGCCGCCACCGAGGTCGTGGAAGCACTTACCGGCCTCGGCTACAGCCCGGTGGAGATACAAGGCGCGCTTTCCGGCCTCCCTAAAGACCACGAGCTTGGCACAGAAGAGATGATCATGTTCGCCCTCAAGCGTCTGGGCCGATAATACTCACCTGTAATGAACCGCCAATATGCCAAGAGCGCCAAGATTCTATTGTTCTTAAATCTTGGCGCTCTTGACGAGTGCCCGTTGATAATGGACGGCTGGCGGTTCATTAAAGCGTTACTTCAGATAAAACGCTCAAAGACCTCGTTACCCAGCAGGCGACCGCGAGACGACAGCCGAACGCTGTCATCGTCTAAATTGGCTGAGTAGGCCAGATCGAGCAGGCCCACCGCGCAAAGGTCGCGTAACTCAGCTTCGTACACGGAATCCAACTCTACCCTGAAGCGCCGGTAAAACTCCGACCTGCTGACGCCCTCGTTGAGGCGCAGGCCGAGCATCATAAACTCGCCCATCTCCCCTTCCGGTGTAACGCCTTCACGGTCGGCAATCACGCTGTTGCCGTCGCCCACGCGGGTGATATAGTCGGCTGGGCCGAGGACGGTGGTGTAACGGGTGTCGCCCCAGTAGCCGCTCGCGCCCGGCCCGAAGGCCAGGTATCGCTGGTCGTGCCAGTAGACCAGGTTGTGGGCGCACGATTTCCCCCTGGACCAGTTGGAGATTTCGTACTGAGTATAGCCCGCCTCTGACAGCCGCTCGCCGATTAGCTCGTACATATCGGCCACTTCGTCCTCGCCCGGCACCTTTATCAGCCCGCGCATGACGCCCACATATAGAGGCGTATGCTCTTCAACGATCAGCGAATAGCACGAGAGATGGTCAGGCAGAGGCGAGAGGGACAGCAACCTATCCAGCATCCTGTCCAGGTGAGCCAGGTCTTGGCCGGGAAGGCCGTAAATGAAATCGAGGTTGATATTGTCGAAGCCGGCCTGCCTGGCCAGCCTGTACGACTCGATTGCGCCCTCGGCAGTATGGATGCGCCCCAGCTTCTTTAGCATCAGGTCGTCCAGCACCTGCACACCCATGCTCAACCTATTTACGCCGGCGTGCAAGTAGCCCTCGAACTTTCCCAGGCTAATAGTGCCGGGGTTCGCCTCCATCGTGATTTCAGCATGATCGGCTATGCAGTAGCGGCCCCTTGCGGCCTGGAGAATAGAGCCTATCTGGGCGGGCTGTAGCACGCTGGGGGTGCCGCCCCCGAAAAAGACGGTGGCGATCTCGGCCTGCTCGCTGTCCGGCGTGCCGTCTAAGTCCCAACTGGCGCCCCGCCTTATGTCCGCGCAGAGAGCGTCAACGAAGGGCGCATACTTGTCCTCCATGTTGGCATACGAATTGAAGTCGCAATAGATGCACTTCGACTCGCAAAACGGCACGTGCAAGTATAGCCCCACCGGCTCCTTGCGCCAGTTGTAGATGTTAGCGGCAGGTTGTGCCGCAAAGAATTGCGTAGAGATGGTCATCTATTCAATTATAACTCTCTATCGGAGAGAAGAACAGCCAGGGTCAAAACTTTGTGATAATATTGACAATCTTTCATTCTACTGCTATACTCGTTAGCGTAAAGGTAGCTAGTGTAGGCCGGTTTTGCGGCGTGGAAAAGAGATGATAACTAATACAGCCTCTATGGCTTCTCAGTCCAGCCTTACCCTCAAGCAG
>JBBSGN010000533.1:0-3127 GCA_038254085.1 Chloroflexia bacterium
CGGGCACGAGCCTGCTGCCCGGTATATTACGACGCAGGCAGACGAGCGAGCGGCGCTTCACAAGCGTTCTGCCGGTCGTTGCATCATTGGCCGTCCTTGCGATAATCAGCTTGCCTTTGGTGGGGGTCGAATGGCGCGGTCTCCTATCCAGAGACTGCCCGCACTGCGAGGACCGCATATTCGAGATCGTGGGTCGCTACGTCAACAACGCCGTGCCGCCCGGCGCCCCCGTCCTGACTACCGATGAGCAGTTCAACTTCCTGGCCGCCCGCCCGCCCAGTCGCAACGCTACCGGCTACCTGATAGACAGCTACGGCCACATGATCTTCATCGGGCTCGGCCTGGGCAATCGCGCCTGGGGCGACCTGTGGGCCTCTGCCCTGCGAGGCGAGCATAGCAACGACGCTTACGCCATCATGCAGCGTCCCGCTCCTCAATCCGACATCCTCGACCGCGCCTCCCAGGCCCCCCTCATCGTGATACACCAAAAAGGCTTCGCCCGCCTCACCACCGCCACCCTCGCCACCATAGAATCCAAAAACCACGTAGCCGAGAAGCAGTACAGGTACACTATTTTCAGAAAGTAAAAACCCAAAACAGCCTCCGCCGGAGGCTGTTTTGGGTTTTTACTTTCTATACTTCGCTAATGGGCGCGCCGGGCGCTGCTGTCCGTCTACGTGGGCGGATGGCTAGCCAGGCGGCTAGCAGGAGGAGGGGCACGGCCCACCACATGAACACGGCTACGGTGAGGGCCGCGCTAGCCACGCCCGCCAGCAAGTCGAGCGAGGCGAACCAGGCGCGCTGGACGATTTCGACAGGGTTCCAGCCGGTTGCCGTCTGCACAGTCGGCGCGACGGGCAGCGCGTCTGGATAGAGGCTCACCGTGATGGTGGACATCTCCGAGCGTTTGCTCAGGAAGTTGAGCCGCCCCTGTATGCGCTCGATGTCTCCCTGCACCTGGCGCAGTTCGCGGTCGAGAGCCAGGATGTCTTCCAACTTGTCGGCCTTCTGCTGCAAGGCCAGCAATCGGGTCTCGGTCGCCTGGAGGTTGCGTAGCTGCGACTGCAAATCGGTATATTCCTCGGTCACGTCGCTGCTGCTCACGTTCTCCTGTATCGTCTTGAGGCCCGCAGCCCGCACTTTGGTCATCACGCTGTCGAACTCCTGCGAAGGGACCTGTAAAGTGATAGTGGCGACCGTGTAATCGCCCTCCTGGTGGCTGTCCGACTGCGTGATAATGCCGTCGTGCGCCCCCGCCAACGCCCTTATCTGGTCCAGGCTCGCCGCCACGTCCTTCACCTTCAGTTGCAAGGTGGCGGTGCGAACAATCATCCTCTCCCAGGGCTGCGTCTGAGCCTGAGCCTGAGCCTGGGATTGAGCCTGCGGCGCAGCGCCCCCCACCCCGGTGCTTTTATTGTATGCATCCGGTTGCGCGGCCATCCGGTCGCCCACTTGCGCTTCAGGCGCCATCGGCGCGGCGGCCATAGCTGTAGGGACCGCGTAAAGCTGCCCCACTGTTCCCGTTGTCTGATCGCCAGGCGAGAGCCTCGGCCCTGCCGGTGTCGGAAAGCGGTTCGCCCGACCCGCCACCGCCAGCACCATGCACACCGCCACGCCCCCCACAATCAGCAGCGACCACCGCCTGCGCCCCCTATAACCCCGGTCCACGGGGTTGGCGATTGCCGCCGAACCGCGCCCACGAAACCCCTGCCCGATGCGCCCCAAAGATTGCCGGATATTTAGCCGTCCCATTTTCTTGCCTCCTAAGCTATTGCGTGTAAAAGTCTGATTGCCTCAGTCATATCTACACGACGACTCGCGGAGGCCAATTGTTCCAGCATTCTGCAATATTAGCTGATGACTTGTTACATGTGTCTCATAGTTGGGGCGCCGCGATTCAAGTGCGGGACCTCTTGGACTCTTTTGGGGGCTTGTTGGCTCATACAGCCTCAAGATTGGCGCTAGAAGCCCGGCGGCATGTGTCCGGCATGGTGGGCAGGGGGGCCATGAACCCATGGCACTCCACTTGCAGCGCAGCAGACCAGAAGAAGCCCCAGCGTGGACGCCCGATGGACAGGAGAAAACTATGCCCCGCATGACCAACGGCGAATGGAAACAGTTCGTACTGGAGAAGCCGCGCCCGGCGATAGCGGCTGTGGTGCGTGCCGATGGTCGCCCGCACGCCACGCCCGTATGGATCGCCCTGGACGGCGACCAGATCATCTTCACAACCGGGCGCGACTCGCTGAAGGGCAAAGCTCTCCTGCGCGACCCGCGAATGTGCCTGTGCATAGACGACGACCGCCCGCCCTTCTCATTCGTCACGATTGACGGCGCCGTCACCATCTCCGAAGACCTCTCAGACCTGAAGTATTGGGCGGGCCGCATCGGCGGCCGCTACATGGGCGAAGACAAAGCAGAGGCATACGGAGAGCGCAACGGCGTTGTGGGGGAGTTGCTGGTGCGCGTTACCGTGCGTAATGTGAGTGGTTATAGAGATGTGGCGGATTAGCGTGAATTGGGCGTGGATGTCTAGATGAGCAAAAGGCTCCTGCTTAGGAGTAAGGAGTCTTTTTCGTGCCTGATCCCTGGTCGAAGCGCCGCGATTCGAACGCTGACTTCTCGGCACGTATTCGATCAACCATGAAAGTTTATCGGAGATAGGAAATGTATGACTGATGCTTTTCCGGTCACCATGGCCGTCACTATTGGGCTAGCCTTTAGCGGGTACTTGGTAACCTATTTGAATGGCCTTCGCTTATCACAACGCGACCGGCGCTTGGAAAGAGTGAGCAGGCAACTGGGTGAGCTCTACGGCCCGTTGTATGGCCTGACCGATTCCGAAACGGCTGTCTGGAAATTATTTCGAGGCCGAATCAGGCCCGGAAAGCACTTCTTCAGCGAAGAAGATCCACCTAGCGAGGAGGAGCTTGAAGCATGGCGATTATGGATGACCACTGTGTTCGCGCCCATAAACAACCGAATGTACGAGCTTGTTTTATCGAAGTCCGATTTGCTTATCGAAACTGAAATGCCTCAATGCCTTCGAGATTTGTCTGCGCATGTTGTTGGTTATCAACTTGTCATGAAAAAGTGGGAGAAGGAAGACTTTTCCGAGAACCTATCC
>JBBSGN010000534.1:0-3119 GCA_038254085.1 Chloroflexia bacterium
GTGGTCTCACCGGCAAAGCGGCCCGCATCAAAGAGCGGCGCTTCCGCCCAGGCGTGGACTCACGGAAGGGTAGAGCCGCCGCGCTTGAAGCCGCACTCCCCGCCACCACCAATGGTGCGACCGACATGGAGCCTGATGAGGCCGAGAATATGGTAGAAGAGCCGGAAGAGAGCGCCACTGAAGAGTAATCTCTTCGGGTTTGCCGCAACGAAAGAAAAACAACCCAACAATCCGCTGTCGGGCGGATTGTTGGGTTGTTTTTCTTTCTCTAGTTCTACACGAGGCATTGGATGTGCTAGAATAGCGGCATGACCGCATGCTCGGTAGTAGTTGATCAGATAGAGACGGCAGACCAGGCCCCCATCACGCGACTAGTGCCCGATTGGGCGAACGAGATTGAGTTGCGCACTCAGGGACGCACCCTGATCGCGGGCGTGGACGAAGCGGGGCGCGGGGCGTGGGCGGGGCCGCTCGTGGCGGGCGCCGTCGTCCTGCCCCACCCCGACGCTTTGGCTTCGACCGAGCGTGGGGTCGAGCTTGCCGCCGAGCTTGGTCGTTTGCGAGACAGCAAAATGCTCGCCCCATGCACGCGAGAGGAGTTGCTGGCTATCGTTCGCGCAGCAGCGATAGCGGTGGGGGTGGGCGCTGTGTCGTCGTCGCTGGTGGACGTGATAGGCGTTGGCCCGGCCAACCGCCTGGCTATGGCCCGCGCTGTGCGCGACCTGGGTGTGTGGCCCGACTTCCTGCTGGTGGACGCTTTCAAGCTGCCGTCACTGCCTATACCGCAGAGGCCCATTATCAAGGGCGACGCCACTTGTATCTCAATAGCCGCCGCTTCGGTGGTCGCCAAGGTGGCCCGCGACCGCATAATGCAGGCGGTTGACGCCGAGTGCCCAGGCTACGATTTCGCCCGGCACAAAGGATATGGGACCCGTGCCCACGTTGACCGCATCCTGAGCCGGGGCGTTTCCCCCCTCCACCGCCGCTCGTACGCCCCTATCAAGGCTATTCTGGCGGGCCTGCCCTGGCCTCCGCCCGACGCTGGGGCCGAGGAAGAAGGGGGGCTAGCGTGCCCGTAGACGACAGCAGCCAGGGCCCGACCACCGCCGATACCGGACGCACCGGCGAGGACGCTGCCGCAGGCTACCTCAAGTACAAAGGCTGCACCATCCTGGCCCGCAACTGGCGCGCGTCGCCGGGCGAAGTGGACATCGTGGCCGAGTGCCATGTGAATTGCGCGCCCTGCCTCCCCAAAGGGAGCCAGAACCTCAGCGCCTGCCCATGCCAATCGGTGCTGGCCTTCGTCGAGGTACGCACGCGGCACGGCGGCACCGGGCTGGCCGAGGAGTCCATCTCGCGCCGTAAAGCCGCCAACATGGTGGCCGCCGCCTACGCCTACATGGCCTCCCAAAACTTCAACCCCGACACCACCCCCTGGCGCATAGACCTCGTCGCCATCTCAATGTCCGGCCCCAATATAACAGCCATCAATTGGATACAAGGGGCGATTGATGAAGAGATGTTGGGGATGTGAAACGAAAAACGTCACGTGCTGTACGAGGAGTCGGGTAACTGTTCACACTCGTAGAAAACTCACCGCAGAGGCGCAGAGTACGCAGAGAACCACGTAGAGATTCTATTATTTTTCTAAGCTCGACTTTGTACATTTCCAACTGAATAGAAACCGAGAAAGGGACCACGTTGGCACTTGCTGTAAGATAGAAGCTCACCAAAGCACTATCACCAGCAAGGAGCTAGCGATGTCCCTTCCTACTGACATTATAGTGGTCCTCGCGCACTTCGAACCATGCTTTACCCAACCCACCTGGCACAAGGCAATGGTGCTACTCATCGGTACCTTCCTCGCGCGTGGTCGCCGTACCGTTACCACCGCCCTGCGCTTCCACCGGGCATGCCCAAGACCGTGACTTCGCGCTGTTTCATCATGTCCTCAACCGTGCTCACTGGGTGCCGCTTGCCGTCTCACGCCGCTTACTGCTGCTGCTCATCGCTACCTTCGTCCCCGATGATGCGCCCGTCGAGATTGTCGTTGATGAACATCTCGAACGCCGCTGGGGTCCCAGATCACCAAGCGCGGCCACTATCGCGATCCGCTGCTGAGCGGCAAGGGATTCAACGTTGCCAACTCGGGGCTGCGCTGGGTAGTCTTCGCGCTGGTTGTTCATGTGCCTTGGACTGAGCGACACTGGGCCTTGCCCTTCCTGGCCGTTTGTATGACCCCGCCGCAACGCGATGCCCAGCGGCAACACGCGCACCGCACTGTTCCCGACGTTGCCGGCTTGATGCTGCGGCGCATTTGTTCCTGGCTGCCCAAGCGTAAGATCAAGTTGCTGGGTGACAATACTTACGGCAGCATCGAACTCGGTTTGCTGGCGCACGACAAGAGAGTCGCTTTGATTAGCCCGATCCGCATGGATGCCAATCTTTTCGCGCCGGCTCCAGCACGACAGCCTGGTCAGAATGGTAGGCCACGGGTCAAGGATGCGGCGTTGCCCAAGCTGGAGCAGATCTTGAGCGACCCGCAGACCGAGTGGACTAACGTCTCGGTTCCCTGGTATGACGGGCGACTGCGCCAACTACAGTATTGCAGTGGCACCGCGCTGTGGTATCACGGTGGCAAGCGACCCTTACCGTTGCGCTGGGTGCTGGTGCGCGATCCCAGCGGGCGTTATGAACCGCGAGCGTTTCGCTGTACGGACCAGGAGCAGGAACCAGTCAGTATCATCAGCGATTACCTCAAACGCTGGTCGTTGGAGGTGACGTTTGAGGAGAGCCGGGCGCATTTAGGGATCGAGACGCAGCGGCAATGGAGCGATCTGGCGATTGAGCGGAGCACACCATCGCTGTTGGGCCTGTACAGCCTGGTGGCGTTGTTTGCGCAGGGCTTGCATCCGGACGGGCAGATACCCGTGGCCCAGGCGGCGTGGTATCCCAAGAGCCGCGCAACCTTTAGCGACGTGCTGATGGAGGTGCGCCGGGCGTTATGGAACAACTTTACTTATGGCACATCCCCGGATGACCCGGATATGCAATTAGTGCCGAAGGCGGACCAGGCCAGGCTGGCCTACGCCGTCTGCTGTTAGGTTGGAAATGTACAA
>JBBSGN010000535.1:0-3114 GCA_038254085.1 Chloroflexia bacterium
ATGCGCCTAGGGACCGGCCGGCTTGACAAGAAGCCATTCGTCCGTGGGCTACTTGGCATTGCTATGGTGGTGACGGGAGTAGCGCTCGGGGTGGGGGGGTCGTGGGTAAGCGGTGCGAAGCCGGGTAAGATTCCCCAGGTTTCCCTTGAGATGCCCGCCACTGCGGTGAACCAGAGCGTTGGTATCTCGAATAACTCTCCGCTCCTGATCGCGGACCCCGCTCAACCCAACTTCATGGCGTTGGCAAACCGCATTGACGGCCCGAGCTTCAGTTGCGCGCTGCAACTGTCGGGCGATGGCGGTAGAAGCTGGATACCCACTAATCCCGTGCCGAAACTGCCCGAAGGCGCCGAAAAATGCTATGCACCCGAAGTCGCCTTCGACCACCGAGGTGTTCTTTACTACCTGTTCGTCGGGCTTGCGGGCGAGGGCAATGAGGCCATGGGAGCCTACCTCGCGACGTCGTCAAATCAGGGGGCCACCTTCTCTCCACCCCATCAGATCCTGGGGCCGCTCAACTTCGGAGTGCGCATGGTCATCGACCGCGATTTCGGGCGGCGTGGCCGTCTACACTTGATTTGGCTACATGCCACGACCGATCCTGGAGTAGGGGCATTTGGCCCACCTCCGAATCCGATCATGGCGTCTTATTCCGACGACGGTGGCCGAACCTTCTCCACGCCTGTTCAGGTGAGCGACCCCGAACGCCAGCGTGTGGTGGCGCCGGCCATCGCCCTTGGCCCTGATCACGCGATCAATGTCACGTACTATGACCTGGGTGGCGATGTTCGGGATTACCAGAACCTTGAGGGTCCTGTATGGGAGGGCACGTGGTCGGTTGTGGTCAGTCGCTCTATCGATGGAGGCGGTCGCTTCGGCAAGGGCCTAGTAGTGGACGATGCGATCGTGCCCCCAGAGCGGCCGATACTCATCTTCACCATGACCCCGCCCGCCATGGTAGTGCGGCCGGAGAACGGGGAGTTGTGCCTCGCGTGGACGGACGCCCGCTTTGGCGATGCCGACGTACTTTCAAGTTGCTCCAAGAGTCACCTCCAGAGTTGGTATGCCGCGGTGAGACTCAACGATGACGGATTAGGTAATGGGGCAAAGCAATTTATGCCACGCCTAGGGGTATCCCCCGACGGCCGCCGCATCGACGCTGTCTTCCTCGATCGACGGAGTGATCCGGCGAATAGCCACAATGACGTGATCTACACTGCTTCCTATGACGGAGGGCGGAATTTTTCGGCCAACGTCAGAGTTACGCGGGTCTCTTCGAATGCAGAGATCGGCGCTCAGTACGCCGGTCCTTCGGCCGATGGTCAATATGAATTCGGCTCGCGCCTAGGTCTACTCTCTCGTGGCTCGGATGCCGTGGCTGCCTGGCCGGACACACGCAATGACCGGCCGGCGAGCACTGGCCAGGAAATCTTTACTGCGGGTATCCTTTTGGGCGGTGGTGGGCGGCCTGGCTGGCTGTGGGCATTGGCCGATGTCTTGGTGGTCGCTGGCGCAACCGTCGTAGCCATCACGCTCGGGCGTCGGCATGATGACGATCAAATCGAGGGGAGATCGCCTTGAAGGCGGAAACGACGGCCCTCGGCTGGTGGTTTCTGCCAGCGGGAGTGGTCCTCGCCTTAGTCGCGTGCTCGAACCCATCCAATAAGACTAGTCTTCCCCGCCCTCCGAAAGTTGTAACGATCACCATGCGGGAGTACGGCTTTGATTACAACCATGTCGTCCCGACCGGGCGAGTAGTGTTCATGGCCGAGAACAGGGGCCGACAGGTACATCAACTCATCCTGGCCCCACTGAATGCCGACTTTCCTCCTATCGACGCTCAGTTGCATGGCTCGGAGCGGCGAATTTTACCTGCATTCGCTAGCACTCCAGATGTGGGCCCTGGCCAAGTGTGGGTCTTCGCCGTCGACCTGGCGCCGGATACGCGGTACGCCATGGTCTGTTTTGATAGTGATTCAAGTGGAAAGCTGCACGCTCTCGAAGGGATGAACTCCGAGTTCCGCACGCCGCAAGCTCACGGCTAGCGGAGAGGAACTGTCCAAACCCGCAAGACACCACCATCTAGCCGGAGGGAACTATGAGGACGAGCACCAAGATCAAGCGTCCGCTGGCTCTGACCACCGCTGCACTTACGCTCGTCGTAATGGCTACCGGGCTGGCATTTGCGTGCGTTCCCCAGCCGCTGATCACGCTGACACCGCTGGCGTCGGGGCCCGGAGGGACGCAGGTTTCGCTGCAGGGTGTGGCGTTCGGCGCAGTGCCCGTAGAGATCCGCTGGAACACTCTTGACGGTCCCCAGCTGGCTACTACACAGGGCCCTCAGATTTCGACAACGGTGACCATCCCTCCCTCGCCTGATGGGCTATATAGCATCCTCGCTTTCGAGCGGCGTACTGATGGGAGCGTTGGCAGCTCAGCACGGGCTGCCTTCGAGGTGACGTCCATAGGATCCACCTTGCCTCCTGTGTCGACGCCAGCGACGAGCGGCGGCGTCGACCGCAGACCGCCAAAGCCATCATCGGGAGTGTCAATCGGCGCAGCCTCTTTCGGAGGCGCCCTGTTGCTGGCCGCCGGACTATTGGCAGGCAGCCTTTGGCGTGGCCGACGGCACAAGGTCCTGTCCAGCTACACCTAACCCTGACCTTTAGTTCGGGAGTCCACTGTGGCTGAGGGCCGCCACCCGCTTTGATTTGATGCCCTCGTGGCTAGGGATCTGACGTCGCTGAAGCGACCAGACCCGACCCTCAACCGAAGGGCACACTTCGCGTGGTGAGCACACGCCACGACTCCATTGGGGACGGGTTGTGAGCATCTGATCGGGTATCAGGCCCTTCCGACGCTCCCCCGCCGACGGGCTGCGCTGCGCTGTTGCGCCCTGGAGCTCGCCACATCGCGCCGCCGCGGTGACCGGGCGTGGACCCACGGCTCGACCGGGTCGCAGCGTCCAGCCTCCACGAAGGCGTCGAGGTCGGGCACCCGGAAGCGCACGAACTTGCCCACCTTGAAGTATCGGACCCGCCGCTCGAGCACCAGGCGGCGCACGAACCCTTCGCTCACCCCCAGATGGGTCGCCGCTGCGGCGACGTCGAGCAA
>JBBSGN010000536.1:0-3111 GCA_038254085.1 Chloroflexia bacterium
ACTCACTACTCGGTACTCACTACTCGGTACTCACCTCGCGCCGAGGTACAGGGCAAACAGGGAGAGTTGGAAGACAAATGTGCCTATGCTTGCTAGCATGGCCTGCGTGAGGGTCAGGTAGTAAAGGCGCTGCACAAAGCGGGTGGTGAGGAAGGTGGTTATGAAGATGCCAGCCAGCCATAGGAGTTGAGGTATCGCCGTCGGAACGCCCGCGCCGAGAAGCGCCGCACCCAACAAGACCAGCAGGGCGCGTGGAGCTTGTAGCTCCAGGTAAGCCCAGGTCGAGCGTTTGAACTGGCCGCTGCCCACCATCAGATCGCCCACCGCCTGCACCAGCTTCGCCATGAAAGGCAACTCTACCAGGCCCAGGACCAGCAAGAGAAGGGTCGAGACAAGTTGCACCGGCAGCAGGGGTCGCCCACCGCTTTGCACAAGAGCGTCAATGAGCAGGCAAAACGCGGGCGGGAGAGCTATAAGCAGCTGCCTGGTCATAACCTTAGGCCAGGGAAGCACAGGCTCATCGTCAACAGGGGTCTCAAGGCCGTAATCCGATAGCTGCATATTTGCTCTACGGGCCAACCGCACGAGAGCGGCTTCGGGGTCGAGGAGGAGTTGCACGACCGGCATGATCGCCGCTTCATCAATGAACGCTTCGATAGCGGGCACGGACTGGCCCGCAGCCTGGGACATATATGACAATATAAGCTGCACGAGCCGGTCAAAGTTCTTGATGTCGGAAGTGAGCAGCACTCCCTGCTGGCCCCTGCCAGCCACGCCTGTTAGGGCCGGTATTAACTTAAGCATCGGGGCGGGTGTGCGCGGGCTTGTCGGGCCTCTGAAAGGCGCCAGCACCACGTAGCGCCCTTTCGATGACACCTCCATCACCTTCAGCACTTCCACCTGCGACCAGGGCACGCGCCGCCAACCAAATAGCTCGGAGATGCCGAGGCCCTGGGGCGTTACCTTTATAGTTGCAAAGAGATTGAGAAGGAGCGCGGCGGTGAACATGGCAAGCGCAGCCCCAATTAGCGCGCCCACCAGGCTCCAGTTAGCCAGCAGGTTCGGCTGAAAGCGAGGCGATCTGACAATAGATAGAGTCACCATCGCCACGTGGAACCAAGAAAGGGCCAACAAGAGGGTGGCTGCGACCTTAGTAACCAGCAGCCAGTTGCGGGGATACTCGAACACGCCCTCTAATGCCGATTGTTGAAGCTCGGCGGCCAGTGCCTGTAAATTGGGGGTGGGGGGCGCAGAGGCTACGTCGGCGGCTGCTGCGCGGGCAGGCGCAAGAGCCGAAATAAGGGACTTGGGCTGAAGTCTCATGTGCAATTTCCTCCAGATTCTATCCTACCATTCAGCATAGCGCCTCACAATAGCCCATCTGGTAGGTCATAATCCTAGCCAATTTGGGGTTCTGAGCATTGGACTTTTGGATTGACTGGAATAATCCAAGATAATCCAGGCTGCAAAATGGGTATAATTGTTAGCATGAATGGCGATACCCAACCCGAAAAGGCGCAAAACGCAACCGAGGCTGAGGCCAACAGGTATAACATCCTGGCGATAACACAGGCCACGCAGGGGATGAGCCAGCAGGCGATTGTGTCGTTCACCCACGCAATCGAGCTTGAGCCGGATAACCCTGGCTACCTGTACAACCGGGGCATTATATACGCCAGCGATGGGGCTTTCCCTCTCGCACTGGAGGACTTCAGCAAGGCGCTGGCAATACGCGGCGACGATGCGGATATTCTAAACAACCGGGGCAGCGTCTACATGATGATAGGCGATTGGGACGCCGCCATCGCCGATTTCACGCGCTGCATCGAGTTAAACCCCAATCAGCCTGAGCCTTACAACAATCGGGGGGTGGCCCACGCCCAGGCGGGCAACTACGTAGCCGCCGTCATGGACTTCGGCAGGGCGATAGACATCAAGCCGCAGTACGCCGAGGCCCACTTCAACCTCGCCCGCATCAACGCCCGCACAGGCCAATGCGACCTCGCCTCTGCCCACCTGAAAGAGGCCATCGCCCTCCAACCCACCTACAAACAAATGGCCCGCGCCCTGGGCGACTTCGACGATTGCCGGAGCCAGCCGGGGTTTACCGTGCAGATATAAGCGCCATCTTGACAATTTGTACAGCTACTTGTACAGTGTACTGTACAAGTAGCTGTCTTCTCTTAACTGCCTTGAGTAAGGAGGTCCCATAAATGTCTCGTACAATGTCTATCGCTGAGGCCCGCAACAAGTTAACAAGTCTTCCCAGCCAGTTTGAGCAAGACCTTGCTAGCAATGTCGTCGTGGTAACACGGCACAACCAGCCGGTGCTTGCCATAATGCCCTGGGAGCTTTACGAGGCCCTTGCCGAAACCCTGGAAGTGATGGGGGACGCCAAACTCATGGCCGAGCTAAGGCGCGGTATCAAGGACGCTTTAGCAGGAGACACAGTCAGTTGGGAGCAAGCGAAGAAAGAACTGGGCCTATAAAATGGGAAATCGAGCTAACGCCTACCGCCCTGAGAATGCTGAAGGCGGTAAAGGATGTGCGCGAGCGGCGGTTGATTGCCAAAACAATAGACCGATTGGCAAGCGAGCCTGAAAAGCAAGGCAAGCCTCTAGTGGAGGAATTAGCCGGCTATAGAAGCGTGAGGGCAGCCGGGCAGCGTTACCGGGTTATTTACAAAGTTGAACAGTCCAGGGTAATCGTCATAGTTATAGCAGTCGGGTTGCGTAAGGAAGGCGACAAGCGCGACATCTACAGCCTGGCCCAGCGTATCGTGCGCCTCGCCATGCGCCAGCCTTCTGAAGCGCCCCAGCCAGGTAAGGAAAGCAAAACAAGCCACAATTAAAAGCGACCATGTAGTCGCTTTTACTTGTGGCTTGCTGTATTAGGGCTTTCGCGCTACCTGTTCTTCCCTGCCCACGCCAATTCAGGCTCGTCATCCGAAGGGATTGAAGTGCCGCCAGGCAGGCCCTCTGCGGCCATCTCTTGTCCTGCTTCCGTAGCCTCTGCGCCCAGGCTCTCAGTTCCGCCTTCGGCCACAGCCGCCATCGCCGGTCCCCGGTTGCTCTTGCGAAGCGGTGACTCCTTGATGAAGGCGGTGGTTAT
>JBBSGN010000537.1:0-3104 GCA_038254085.1 Chloroflexia bacterium
CTGGGGATAGAGGTGCGGCTTGTGTCGGGCGGCTACCGCGAGGCTTTGCTGCCGGTGGCGAAGAAGCTCGGCGTGCCCGGTTGCCGTCTGCACGCCAACGACCTCTATTTTGATACCGAGGGCGAGTATGCCGGGTTCAATAGCGATAACCCGCTCTGTCGCTCAGGCGGAAAAGGCGACGAGCTACAGAGGCTCGCGCCAGGCGACCCTACCCTCTTTATCGGTGACGGGGCGTCGGACGCCGAGGTATGGCCCCACGTGGAGCTATTCGTTGGCTACGGAGGAGTGGAGAAGCGGGGTATGGTGCGGGAGACAGCGCCCGTCTATCTGCACAGCGAGAGCCTGGCGCCGCTGGTAATCATCGCTGCCGGCATGGAGGGGTGCCGGTCGCTGCTGAAGGATACGCGCTTCCGCCCCCTGGTGATAAAAGGGCTTTCGATCCTTATGCGCGAAGGTTCAGCCGACTACCGTCCAGAGTACAGCCCCTTCTTCACACGCCTCAAAAAGTTCTGCCTAGAGGGAATATGCAACTAAATATGCAACTGATTACTCAGCATTCAGCGCTCGGCGCTCAACACCCGCAATTGAGAATACCCGGCCCCACGCCCCTGCCCGATGAGGTTATAGAGGCGTCATCGCGCCAGATGATCAGCCACCGCAGCGCCGAGTTTCAAGCCCTTATGCGCGATGTAACCGAGCGCCTCAAGCACTGCTTCCAAACCGAAGGTGATGTGCTGGTCTTCCCGGCGGCTGGCACAGGCGGGCTTGAGGCGGCGATATGCAACCTCTTCTCGCCCGGCGATACGGTCATCTGCCTGGCGGTAGGCGCGTTCGGCGAGCGGTTCGCCGAGATAGCCGAGCGTTTCGGCCTCGATGCGGTGCGCCTCTCCTCTGCCTGGGGACAGGCCGCCGACTTGCGCTCTCTGGAGGTTACGCTGGCAGAAATCCCTTCGGTCAAAGGCGTCTTGATAACCCACAACGAGACCTCGACCGGAGTGCAAAACGATGTCGAGATGGCAGGGCGCATTCTGGAGCAGCATGAGCGGCAGAGTGGAAATAGGCCCATGATGGTAGTAGACGCTATCTCCTCGATGGGGGCGGTGGATATACCCGTAGACCGCTGGGGCATAGATGTGGCCGTGACCGCGTCGCAAAAGGCCTGGATGGCGCCTCCTGGGCTGACCATGCTCTCCGTGAGCGAGCGTGCCTGGACCGCAACAAGGGAGGCCAGGCTGCCCCGCTTCTACTGGGACTTCGCAGAGGCGAAGCGCTTCATCGAACGGGGAGAAACCCCTTATACGCCCGCAGTGTCACTGCTGTACAGCCTTCAGGCGTCCCTCCGTCTAATCATGGACGAGGGCCTGCCCGCACTATTCGCCCGCCACGAGCGGTTACGCGATCAGGTACGAAGGGAGGCAAGGCGCATTGGCCTGGAGCCGTTCGCAGACGACGCTGTAGCCTCGCGCACAGTAACCGCCCTGCTTACACCCGACGCTATGTCAGCACGGGAAATAGTAGCTGCTATGCGCGAACGCGGCGTGATAATCGCCGCCGGGCAAGGTCCCTACGAAGATAAGATCATACGTATCGGCCACATGGGCTTAGTAAACGACGAAGATATGGACATTGTTATGTCTGTTCTAGAAGATGTAGTAGCACGCGCAGAGATACGGAGTAAGGCGTAATACGCAATATGCAGTACCCCGTACCTATTGCTAACCGTCAGCAGATGTGCTACAATCCTTTCGGCTGAAGTTGGCAAGTCAAAATGTACGCAAGGTATTCTCGCAATCTCCCTCCCCGGTACGGCGCGAAGGCCCCACGACACCCCACTGGCCACACATCACCAGAAGAACACAGGCTTTTCATTTCGAGAGGGAAAAAGACTAATATGCCAGACAAGACAATCACCTGCCGCGATTGCGGCAACAACTTCGTCTTCACCGAGGGTGAGCAGGAGTTTTACGCCCAAAAGGGCTTCAGCGAGCCTAGTCGTTGCCCTGAGGACCGCGCCGCCAAGAAAGCCTCCCGCAACAGCGGCTATGGCGACAGCTATGGCGGCGGTTATGGCCGCGCCGAGCGCACCATGACCCAGGTCGTGTGCGCCAATTGCGGCAAAGACACCGAAGTGCCGTTCGTTCCTCGCGGCGACCGCCCAGTTTATTGCTCCGATTGCTTCGGCCAAATGAACGGCGGCAATCGGGGCGGTAACCGATACTAGCCCTTTCAGTCCGGGGAGGGCGTCTGCGCTCGGCATGACCGGCGGGCGCAGACGAATGGCTAGAACGCAAAGAGGTGGGGGTTTTCACTCCCACCTCTTTCTATTGCTCTCGTAACCCTATGTCGCCCTGTCCAGTTGGGATGTAAGCCACTCGCTAAGGTCGTACAGGCTCTCTTCGCTGATGGTATGGCCTATCAGGTACTCGGAGTAGGTCAGGTCAGCGCCCATAGACAAAAGATAGTCCTTCGACTTGCGGCCAAAAGTGACCGGGATTACTTCATCGTAGACGCCGTGAGCCACAAAGAAGGGCTTCCCCGCCAGGCCGCCCGGCTGTATCGCCAGCCCCGAATCTGTCGGTGTGTAGCCGCTGTGCATTACCACGCCCCGCATCTGCCCAGGCTCAGTCAGCGCCAGCCCAGCCGCCATGACCGCTCCCTGGCTGAAGCCCATTGCGTATAGTTTCTGCGGGTCAATGCTGTACGCGCTCACCATTCCTCCGATGAACTCACGCAGTTCGCCCAGGCTGGTGTGTAGCGTGTCCTTAGCGGGTTGGCACACTTGCCCCATGCCGTACCAGGCGAACCCCGGCCCCAGGCGAAACGGTGCGCGGGCGCTCACTATCGTGAGACGCGGGTCAAGCGCCCCCGCGAGGCCCATAAGATCGGCCTCATCTGCCCCCCTGCCGTGCAGCATGAGCAGTCCAGGCATCCCACCGCTCGTCTTTGCGCGGTTGGCCGCCGGGCGCACCGTATAAGTGAGATTGAGCTTCGCTTGGCTATCCATATTCCTGTTTCGCTTGCTGGCTGGTGCGGAGCGGTGTCCTCTCCCCTTACAATCTGATGATACACCAACTGCTATCCCTTGCCATATGACCTCACGCTAA
>JBBSGN010000538.1:0-3092 GCA_038254085.1 Chloroflexia bacterium
AAGCGCTCCATGCTGGTGACGAATATACCCAGGGCGCTCGCAAGTGGGGCGCGGCTGTACGCCAACTGCAAGGTGGAGCGTATAACGCGGCGGGGAAAGCGAGCCACGGGGGTGGAGGGGCAGTTCACCCGGCCTGACGGACGCCCAGGCCCCAGGTTGACCGTCCGCGCCGGTGTGGTGATCGCCGCGGGCGGGGCAGTACAGACACCTGCGCTCCTGTGGCGCTCGGGCTTCCGCTCGCCATCGGGCCAGCTGGGCCGCAACCTGGCCCTGCACCCCAACGCCAAGGTTGTAGCTCTGTTCAGCGAAGATGTGTATGGCTGGCAGGGTGTTCACCAGGCCCACCAGGTGCGCCAGTTCATGAACGAGGGCATCCTGATCACCGCGATCAACCTCGCGCCCTCCCTCCTCAGCCTGGGACTTCCCCACCGTGGGCGCGCCCTCGGAGAGATCATGCAGGAGTACAACAGGATTGTGGTGGCAGGCTGCCTGATCGAAGACTCCGTGACCGGACGGGTCCAGGTGCGCCCGGGCGTGGGACCCGTCGTATCCTACCAGATCTCACGGCGGGATGCCGATCGGATTGTGCGGGGCATTAGCCTGACCGCCGAATTGATGTTTGCTGCCGGTGCCCGGCGGGTAATTCTACCATTCGCGGGTGTGCCTGACCTTCTGCAGCCTGCTGACGTTGCAGACCTGCAGGCACGCACAATCCCTATGGACAGCATAGAGCTGCTCACCGTTCACGTGATGGGCACCGCCCGCATGAGTGAAGACCGGCTGCGGGGGGTGGTCTCCAGCTTTGGGGCTTTCCACAATGCGGAGGCATTATTCGTAGCCGATGCCAGCTTGTTTCCGGGGCCCATCGGGGTGAACCCTATGGAGACCATCCTGGCCCTTGTCACTCGCAACGCCGAATGGCTCATCGACCACAGGGGGCGCTATGGCATCTGATTGCTCAACAGAGAGGCTCTCGCGCAGTGCCTCGCCCGAGTACAGACGCCTTGCTGGCCTCCCGAAAGCCGAGCTCGAAGCGATCATGCTGAGGGGTGAGACACCTTCGCTCGCGTCCCTTGCGGGCTACGAGTACCGCGGGTACAACACTGCCCCCACGACGGCGCTCCTCGGCATCCGCAAATTCATCAAGGCGTTCTTCGCGACACCAGGCGGCCGGGTCTACGGCTGTAACACGCCCGTTGTTCAGAACGGCCTTAGCGGCCCGTGGAAGGCCCGGCCGCAAGAGAGCGCACCCCGCCGCTATGCATTTTTCAGCGTGGCTCCGGTCCATCCCGAGGCGCGAGACAGTATCTATCTGCACGCTCTGCTTCTCAGCTATGCGCAAGGACGCAATCCGCTTTATGACCCGTCGCGCCTGCTAAGGGACTACCTGGTTCGCTGCACTCCGGGCTCCGACGACCTGCTGCTGGGGAAGGCATACATGGCATTCGGGCCTGCAAGAATAGCCGCCAGTTACTTTCTGCTCGAGCGCTACCGGCCTTTAGGCCAACGGATAGATCTTCCCGGGCAAACCGTACCCCGCGCGTGAGGCGCGGGTGATCTGCGGGCACCCGTTGCGTTCTGGCCCGCAAGCAGAGAAGGAGGGATCGCGATGGAAGTGTTGCTTGCCTGGGGGACCTACCTGGCTCTGGCGGTGCTCTGCGTAGCACTTGCCTGGGGCTGGCTCGCCCAGCGCCTCACGCGCAAGGCACGGCTCCTTGCGCTGGGACTTTTCGCAGGGCTAGCTGTGCTTGTAACGGCTGTCACCTCGCAGATCCCACACGATTACCCTCCGGAAGACCTGACCCATTATGCGCGGGGCGGGGCTGCAATCTTCGTGCAGCTGTGCACGGTGGTGGTGGGTTGCGCTGCGGGGCTTGCAGCCGCAGTTCGCAGGCGTGTGCTGGCTGAGGGGCTCGTGGCCGCGGGCGTATATCTCGCGGGTACGGGGCTTGCCCTCTACTTGTTGCTGGGCGGCCTGGCAACAGCCGAAGCCCCTGCTCTTCTGCTCACCGGAGTGATTATCGCGGTTTCAGGCGCGTGCACTCTGTCGGGCCTGCCAGGCTGGTCAGTACTGGTGGCCGCGCTTCCTGCGGGCATACTTATCGCTTTCAGCGTCGAGGCGCTCCGCGCCTCAGGCAACCCCGGCGGTGGTCCGGCCTTAGTGCCCCACGAAATAGCGGCGCTGGCAGGTGTCGAAGGGTTGGCGCTGCTGTTCGCCGGGGTGCTACTGTGGCGGGCCCATGGCCGGCTGCTTGCCAGGCCCCTCGGCTGGGCGGTGGCAGCTCTGGCCGGTACAGCTCTAGTGCTCTTCTTGCGGGGTCCCGGGGAATGGGCTCCCGGGCCTGGCGCAATCTCAACCAGCCTCTACGGTGTGCCACTGACGGTCCTGGCGATTGCGGTAAGCCTTGCCCTACTGGAGGTGCGGTCCGGGGCACCCGGCAATGATTATCCTGCTCGCGACACGCGGCGGTCGACGACCTCCACACGAAGGCCACTCGCGAGGGCGCTCCTGCCGGCTCTTCCACTCTCTATATCGCTGCTGGCGCTCGGTGGATTGGGAGTAACCTGGCACCCCACAAGGGAGGCCTGCGCCTCCGTTACCTACTCCAACACATCTCCCATATCCTCGCAAGGGCCGCAGTGGGCCGTATCGCCCGCGCCCCAGGCGCAACGCGGAGCGCCAAACTTCGCGGAGTTCGCCCACCTGTGCGAGCACCGCACCCCTGGCGTGAGCCAGATTGTGTATGTGGTGTACCCAACCTGCAAGTGGGCACAGGTCGATACTGACTACCCGCTGGTACAGGCCAGCGGCATACTAAGCAATGTCGACCTGTCGCATGGAGACGCCCCGTGGATCCACACCAGCCACGACCTGGAGCTCGACATGGCGGTAGATCCATCATCGGCCTGGCTGGTGGTGGACGGTACCCCAGGGTCGATGCTGCACATAGAAGCCGAGTCGGCTCCATTCCCCCTGGATTACCGGCCCGTGGCGGGAGATCGCGTGACCGTCGCCGGGCGGTGGATCTTCGATTGCGGGCATGAGCCGGCCACCGAGATCCACCCCGCGGCTGTGGTTGCTGACGAGCATG
>JBBSGN010000539.1:0-3089 GCA_038254085.1 Chloroflexia bacterium
AACGCCGGTTCGAGGGACGTGGCCGAGGAGATGGCCTACTGGGACGACGAGCTTGTGAAGCATGGAGCCTACGTGGTGCTGCGCCGCGAGCTATTCGCCGCCCGCCTGAGCCGCCGCGCCGAGGCCACTCATCACCTGTTGGCAGGCACCGAGGCCAACAATGGCACGGGAGACACCCGACAAATGCTGCGCGAGCGCCGCCCCACCGCCGAACTACGTTTCAATCTGTCGTACCACTCGTTGGTGACCCCACAGGCCCGCCTGGCGTCCATGCCCGACCTTATCTCAGAAATAGAGGCCGATGCTGCGCTGGCAAGCCTCGACCCTGACGAATATAGTGCCACGCCTGACGCCTCGGCGCTACGCGGGCGCATACCCCACCTGGAAACGCACCTTGCCGCCATCGCCGAGGAGTTTAAGCGGCAGTTAGAGGCCATGCGCCGTGACGAAGTGCGTCGGGGTGTATCGTTGCTCGGCCCGCACCGCGACGACCTTCTCTTCCAGTTGGGCGACCTGCCCCTCAGCGCATACGGTTCGCGGGGGCAGCAGCGCACGGCAGTGCTGGCTCTCAAGCTGGCCGAGGTGGACCTAATGACCACCGAGACGGGCGACACGCCTATCCTCCTGCTGGACGACATCCTCTCGGAACTGGACAACCGCAGGCGCGGCTACCTGCTCAACACTATTAGCGGACAGCAATACCAGGCGCTGATTACCACAGCCGACCTGGCGGGGTTCGACCCTGGTTTCCTCGAACAGGCGGCTGTAATGAACGTGGAGCAAGGGGAAGTGCTGCCCAAAACCTGATGTTCGGAAGCTTGGAAGCACAGAATCTCATAGGTTAATCGCACCCGTGACAAGGCGAAACTGCGTTGCGAGAGAATTTATCTAGGCTCAGCTTGCTCGGACGGTGCGTCTGCTGCATATGAAGCCTGGCCGAATAGCCTCTGCAAGTAGTAGCTGACAAACAGGAACAACCCGCCAAAGCCAAGAAAGAGCAAAATACGCCACACTTGGCTTTGGCTAAGTCTACCAGAAAGAGCTTGGCTACCACAGGAAACAGGGTTGCGATAGCTACGTCAATGAGAGCACGATTGCGGCCCACCGACACCCCTACCACCAGAAGAACCAATGCGTATATACCCCAGGCTATAGTAATGTATGGCCTACCGTCGGGTAAAATAGAAAGTTCGCGCCACAACCATGCGAGCAGACTGGCATGTACAGCTCCTCTGTAAACCCAGGCGTATTCTTTGGGCGGCGCAGCAAATAAAGACCCCACGAAAGCCGTGAGGATGACGGCCAGATCAACCAGGCCTTTAGTATTGAGCATAGCAGTGTGAGCATCGTTGCCCTGAGAGACACGCTGTATGAACCACAACGCAACACCAAGGAACACGAGATGACCGGCTGTGGAGACCGACTCCCGCAGGAACCGCTTGGAGATAAACAATAGCGCCACCCCCTCCACCGCCAAAGATAGATAGAGCGTGTTGTTGTTATCCTCATTATTGTGAAAGAGCAAAACTAGAGCCAGTGTCAGAAGACCAGATGCTATTCGTGCGTGAGTATGAGCGAGTAGTAGATTGCGGAGCCTCAAGCTCCATGCAACAAGAGCCAGCACCAATGCACTCGCGAGGACTATCCACCCCCACGCTTCGTATGAGACCAATGAGCCCCAAATGGTCATCGAAAAGGCCCATTCAAGCAAAAACGTCAGGAACGTCAGAAGAACCAGGCCTATCGTGCCGGATTCCATATCGCTTTCGGCCTCCGGCACCACCCTAACTTCATGGTGTTTCAAGAGCCACGGCGGACTGCCACCCCAGAGGACTTCCCGAGTCACCGGCAACAGCCAAAACGCCACCAGCGCGAACACCGCCCCTCCTTGCAGCGCCCATTTGTCATAGATCGAAGTAGCACCAGCGAAGATCGGAGCTACAATGAATACTATCCAGGCTCCCAGGAATGAGGTCCACAGGAGCGAGTACCACCCTCGGACCATGAAGATCGCGGTCGTGCCAGCGAGGAGCAGGCAGATGTAGCCAATAAGAGCGGGTATGTTACTGGTGTCTGTATGCAGCAGAAACGGCGTGGCGAGACCGCCTATCGTTCCTATAAGGGCCAAAACAACCCCGTTCAGAGATACTGAGAGGAAGAACGCCAGTAGCGTTACAAGAACCATGAAGGCAAATGCGACTCCGTAATCAACTAGCCGGTATAGCTGGAAAGCCGCAAAGCCAGTTATGTAGTAGGCTGCGATGCTACCTCCCAATAGCACCTGACTAAAGTGCGGGTGTTCCATACGCACTCGCAAACCGACCGCGAGCAGCAGTGTACCCAGTATTAACCCGAATGCGATTCGCACCTGCTCGGTTAACCAACCGCGATCAACCGCATACTTAAACAGGAAGGCCAATCCAAGTAGAAGAAGAATTATTCCAGCTTTGTTCAGCCACCAGCCACCGCTTCGTACAGTATCGAAACCTTCGGGGAACAAGAGTAGATCAATCCGTTGCCCGGAGGCGGGAGGCTGTGGCAACGAAGGCCGTGAGGCAGAGAACTGTGGTTGAGGGAAATGAGCCGGGGCCGAAGAGGCTTCCGGGCTGACTGTGGTGGGCTGCTGTGTTGAGGATGGGGATTGCGCAGTTGCAGGTGGCACAGCGGGAGCCTGCCTAGCCTGGGCCGCAAGATGGTTCCACGACTCGCTGAGTTCGGTGACTGTACGCTGAAGTTCCCAGACGGTGGTTTCTAGGCGATCAACGCGACCTGCCAATAGCTCGATCCGTTGCTCGTCCATCATTGAACTCCTTTCATGCTAAGTGAGGGATGGAGCGTAGCCTGATTAGCTTTGGCATCAGCAAACCTGATGTCGGGTGTGCATTTTCTATACAGGCAATTTACATTTTACACAATTATCGGCCCAGCGGCTCCCGGCTCAACACGATTAGCGGGCAGCAGTACCAGGCGCTGATTACCACAGCCGATCTATCCGGCTTCGACCCGGCGTTTTTGGAGCGGGCTGCGGTGATGGGTGATGGAGGTAAGGAATGGGGAAGTGGTAAGTGCGGGGGCGTCTTCTTAGTCAC
>JBBSGN010000540.1:0-3085 GCA_038254085.1 Chloroflexia bacterium
GACGACCGACGACCGATAAAGCTGATAGCTGTGATAGCTGCGGTCGTCTTTCGTCCCCTGCGTGGCATCACGCTTGCTAGCTTAATCAACCAAAGCTAAACTAAGGCAGCAAACAAAGGAGGCAGCAATGGCAACCTACATCTTATTGACCCGCATTGTGCCCGAAGCGGTCAAGGACCCTAAGACGTTGGCCGAGTTGGAGAAAAAGGTGGCCGACAAAGTCGCTGCCGAGTGCCCAGGCGTGCGCTGGCTCTCGGACTACACGGTGCTGGGGCCGTATGACTACGTGGACATCTTTGAAGCCCCGGACAACGAAACGGCCACCAAGGTCTCGGTGATTATCCGCTCGTTCGGCCACGCCGTCACCGAGATTTGGCCCGCCACGCCCTGGGACCGCTTCAAAGATATGGTGCAAAGTATGGGGTAATGCCGTTACCACCACCTAAATTTCGACCTACAACTCCCCCTTGAACGCCTTGTCCAGCACCGAGGGAAGCAGTGCCTCTAGCTCCGTCGCGCTCTCCTCTTGCAACCCCTTCAGAGCATCTACCTTTCCCTGCAAGCTGTCCAGGTACTCCACGATGCGGCGCTGTTCGGAGAGGGGTGGGAGGGGGATTTGGTAGCCCAACACATGGCTGGGGTGGATTGCCGCCTATTTGGTCGTCGGTCCACCCGGCGTTATATAACTTGGGCAAAACGTACTTACGACAGGTATCAGCCTCTGTGCTCATCCTGTTTCTTTACCGCCTTCTGCTCTGCAAGGTGCATACTGTTGCTGGACAATTATATCACAGTGGGATTACGCCTCGATAACGACAGACGCGACCCCGAAGCGACAACCTACTGGCGGCTTCTTTGGCGGCGGAGCAACCCGAGGAGGGCCGCCGCTACGCTCAGTACCGACAATAGCGCCCAACGGACAGCCCCTTGTTGAGTGCCGCTGCCAGGATTAGCGGGTTGAGCCGCGCCTTGACGTAGCGGGAGGGGTAGACCTGCTATGCCATGCGCCAAATTGCTGTTTCCGTTGGAGGCGTTGGTAGTGTCCGGCGTGGGCACGCAGGTCGCTGTGCCATCTGGCCCTTTCCCGCAAGGGGAATCCGACTTACCGGCAGTTGCCCCTGCCAGAGCAGAGGGCGGGAGAGCGCCGGTAGTGATCGAGAGGCTGGTGACAGCAGAGGTCGCACCGAGCGTGGCTGCGGGGGTCTGCGTGCTAGTTGGGCTGGGGCGTGGCGGGGGCGGGTATGTGCCGATGATTTCGAGTGCGTTACGCGCCCTCATGCACTTCCAAGGATAAAGAAGCCCCTTGCCGGGCGTGCCCCCATAGCCGGGCGCGAAGCGGTTGCCGTAGGGGTCGTTGACTATCAAATTGCCGTTGGTCGTGTAGCCCACAGCCACCAGTATGTGGCCGAGCGGCGTAAGTCCATTGCCGATCAGCACCGGGTGTCCCCGCTTCAGGGCTGCCACTATGCCGTCCCACGAAGCCCCGATTTGTCTGCTGGTCAGGCCATGCCATTCCAGCACCGAAGCCATCCGCGACCAATCGGCCAGCCCCGTTGGACAGATAGCGCCATACAGACCCGCCACTCGGTTGCCTCGCGGGTCGCGGGCAGTGGCGCTGTAGGTGTGGCCGTTATTCGAGTAAGCGTTGGTAACATAGGGCGCGAAGCCGGACTCGGCGGGCGTGCTGCCTGGTGACTGGCGGACGGGTGTCGGGACGGCTGTTCCGTTCGGCAATGGGGTGGGCGGGTTGGTTTGGGGCTGTTGGGCCTGGTACATCTCCCAGGGATCGAGCTTGCCGTAATAGGCCAGGACCATCACTATGCTGGTAGGCCCACAGGCCCAGTTGCCGTCGGCGCCGTCTATGTCAATCACCTGGTGAATGTAGGGTACGTCAAGCTTAAGCGTCACCGGCCCCGGTTGAGGCTTGCAGTCTGGACCGGGCGGCAGCCACGAGGGCGTGGCCGATGAGGTGGCGGTAGCAGTAGCGGTAGCAGTAGATGTGGCTGTCGAGGTGGCTGTCGAGGTGGCTGTCGAGGTGGCTGTCGAGGTGGCCGTAAAGGTGGTAGTAGGTGTATGCGCGGAGGTGGTCGTTTGGCTAGGTGGTGGGAATGTTGAGATAGGGGTGGCGACATCCGTAGGGGTAGCAGCAGGTGTGTGACTTGGCACGGAAGTGGGCACAAGAGCGGTATGGGTGGCGGCCACCGTCGCAGGAGAGGGAACGGCGAAGGTCACAATCAGAGGTATGGCCATGCCGGTGGGGTCTGCCGTCGGGAGAAGGTTTGCGGTTTGTGTGGCGGTGGGATTAGCAGTAGGGGTGTTCGTGCTGGCAGGCGTGGCGGTGTGCGTAGGCGCGGGCTGAGTAGGCGTTTCAATTACCAGCACTGGCGTGGAAGACGCCTCAATGTACGGAGTGGGACTTAACAGCCCTGCGATCGGGGGTTGCAAGTCGTCTGCATGGGCAGGCACACCAGGGAACAGACAGGCGGTGAAGAGGGCGCACAGAGTACACAACGCCCACCATGCGGTGCTATGCTTGCGTGGTTGCGCGGCTATCCTGTTGGAGCTACTAGGTGGCAAATCGGAGAGTACAGCCTTGGTGGACTAAAAAGCAGTTACGTGTACGAGTCTATATCTTGAGCTGATTATACCAAAGAAAGAACCCCCTGGTCCTAGGACCAGGGGGTTCAGGTTCAGCCGAGCATCACCGGCGCAACGCCTAGGCGCTTACCTCGCCGGTGATGCTCATAAGTTCATATGTATTCATAAGCATCACCTCCTTGTACTTACAAAAAGTGCCTCCGGCTGGATTTCTTGCTATGTCAGAGGCTTTCTGACCTCAGTATACCAGACCACCAACAGCATGTCAAGGATTATACCCCGTAGATTCCGCCAATAATCAGGGCTTGCCCGAGCAAGGACGAAGGACGAAGGACGAAGGACGAAGGACAACAGCAGTCGGTAGTCGGTAATTGCGGTTCATCAAATATTAGGAGGCATGGAGACCCCTTGCTTATGCAATGGGGAGGAAATGCCCCTCTCTCCTTTCTTGTCAAGTCTTGAAGAAAGTGGTATAAAAAGTGGTATA
>JBBSGN010000541.1:0-3079 GCA_038254085.1 Chloroflexia bacterium
GAGGGTCTCGCCAAGAGCGCCGGGCATCACACTGGCGCGGGCCACCAGCTTGACCACACTCGCCGGGTTCCTAGAAACCAGATTGGCCTCCACTGCCCAGGAGAAGTATCGCTTGAGAGTCACCAGCGAGCGATTGATGCTGGCTGGTTTCAGCTTGACTACCGTTTGCAGGTATGAGCGGTAGCGAGTGATAGTAGGCGTGGACACCGCCGAGGGAGCGAAGAACTGCCCTGCTTCCTGTTCCTGGCCCTCTTCCCAAGTAGCTTCGCACCAGGCGGCGAATTGCCGCAGGTCGCTCAGATAATTGCGCACAGTTGAGGGACTAAGGTCCTCCTCATTGCACAGGTAATCTGTATACTCGTCAAGAGCCTCATGCCCAACTGAAGAGATAGATGGGTTGACCGGTCTGCTTGTTCTGCCTGGTCTGCTCGGTTGGCTGTACTGTGTCACCAACTCCTCCGGAGGATATGGAATATGAAGCAAAGAGTGCCTCTGTTGGCAGGTTTGCAATGAGTCTTCTCGGCTTTGCTTGCTCACCAATGAGCCGGTGCTTACAGCGGGAGACGCTTGGCGCATTGTCTTTCCCCATGCAAGGAGGTGGCAGATTGAGATGAGCTTCCGTTACGGTAAGAGTGAGCTGGCTATGGGAAGCCCTCGATTGTGGATGGAGGTGGGAGAACCGTCTGAAGCTGCTCATAATGGCTCCTCTCGTCTATGCCTTTCTGCTTTCGATGTTGGACCCTTCTCATGAACTACTCAGGCAGTGGCTCCTGCGATGGTGGTGTCATAGAAGCGGAAAGCGGAACTGAGGCCTCTCGGTTCCGCTTTACCGTTTGCGTTCAGCTATCAGCCGTCTGTGGCTTGATTTCCGTCCGCCTTCTCCTTCCCTCCTCTTCCTATGAATATTCGGGATGACTCATGTCTGTGGGTAACCAACTGTCTCTACGTCACAGGGATGATTGTTTTGGCGGAGCTTGCATCCTTCCAGCAGCAGCAATCAGACCATGAGCTGTGAGCGCTGTCCTGGCACGTCCTCTACGCGCTGCCACCACCCTGTATACCGTGCCGATAAGCACGCTGCCCGCGCTTCCCCAGTAGAGAGCCTGTGCCAACGGATTCTGGGTATCGGTCCCGCTTTGCACCCCGTGAATCAAGACCATCAGGAAAAGTGAGAAGCTCAACATGTGGATCAGCCTCCATGCGTGTACGCCCAACCTGTCACGGAGCGAGAAGCTGAAAGCCACCACGGCGAGGATATAGAGAGCTAACTGGCCGAAGCCCACCCACTCGGGCCGGTAGTTGCTACCCATGAACGGCACCAGTAGCTGTCCAATCGAGTAGCTCATGTACTTGTCGCCCAGCAGGACGAGCGCATGCACCAGGCCGAAACCGATGCCAAGGAGAGCAGTAAAGCGGTGCATTTCGAATGTACAGGGCATGCCCGGCCAGAAGCGGCCTAGCTTGCTGGTAATCCCCAGTCCCGCCAGCATCGAGAGCCACAGCAGCCCAAAGGCGACAAATGCGGCAGCTCGCGAAATGTACCAATATGCGTGTACCGAAGTCGCCGACAGCGAGTTTGCCAGTTCGGGCAGTAGTACGGGCACTATCGCAAGGGCCGCCGCAGTTACCGCGCCCGCTGCCAGCAGCTTCCACGTTTGCGAGATATCTCTGTTTCGGGGAAGCCCTGCACCAGTGTTGCCTGGGTGTGTCCGTTGCATTGTAAATTGTGTTGACATCTGAATACTCCTCTTTGTATTGTGCTCTGCTCTTTTTGATTTGGATGTGTGGTCGCTATACGAGCGATCTTCTTCCCGCTGCTGTGCTGAGTCCGACGCTCTAGCGCGATGAGCGTGTCACTGCGACCGGCGCGACTGTAGCACTTGCCGTAGCTGTAACCACAGCTGTAGCTGTAGCACTTTGCGCTTGTGGTGTGCTCGGTACCGGGGTAACCGTAGCTTCTGCTACACCCTGGTTGATGCTGCTTGCCAGCGAGACTATTATTCCCTGTGTTGGGGAACTGCTCACATCTTCTTGAAGAGTGGCCGAGGCCATAGTCGGCGTAGCGCTCACCATCTGTGCGGTGGCCACCATCCCTGCATCGTGATGCGAGAAGAGCCCCCAACCAAAGAGTGTGACAGCTAACGATAGTGACACCACAAGGGGAGTCCCACGCTTACTCCTGCTGATATTGCGGCGAGCCTCGATCCTTGCGCGCTTTATGCTCTTCTTCAGCGCCGGATCCGGCTTGTTTTGTCTTGATCTATTTGTTTCCATCTTCTTTATCCTTCCCTTATCTGTATGGATATCTTGGTATATGATTGCGAGTTTGCTGTGTTGGCTCTCCGAGTGGGAGCGCCGTTGTGCTTTTGTCATCTGCTAATGGCGGGTAGGCGGGACGCATTGCTGCGCCTCGCCCCCCTCAGAACCGTGCTTGCCATTCTCACGGCACACGGCTCAAGCAAATCGTGGTTCCACAGGTCTATAGTAGCAAGGGTTCGCCTGTCACGCCAACAGGTGTTTGTTTGCTACTGTGTATTTGTTGGTGGCAATATAGGTGTACAAGAGTGAGGTTACTAAGGTCGTCCTTCCCACCTTTACATTTGGCTTCCTTGTGATGTTTCTGTAGTTCCACATCGTTGTACAGAGACATGCCACATAATCGGCAGATATGGTCCTGGGTTTTGGCTATCTTCTGTTCGCTGGGTGTCATGGTTTTGGCTTTCGCCTTTTGCCTTTTCGCCCAGTAGTCCCTCAGATTTAGGTCGTCAGGAGAGGATTTGCCTTTGATCAGCACATGTCTTTCGATTGGAAACCATTTGAACTTTAGGAGATAGCCACCTGTGGGTTTGTCTCCAAACACCCAGTTGTCCTGTCTCTGTCGGTTCAGCCTGCCAAAGTAGCGTTCTGTCCGCCACTTGACATTTTTGTTCGGGTGCCTGTACTTGATAAATCGGATTTCTCGTAGGAACATCCATTCGTCAAGCGTTCGGAAGGTTCTATTAGCAACTCCTATTCGGAAGTAGTTGGCCCAACCTCGTATGATGGGATTGAGTTGCTTCATTACTGCGATAGCGTTAGA
>JBBSGN010000542.1:0-3077 GCA_038254085.1 Chloroflexia bacterium
CCCTTGTCATTCCGAGCGAAGCGAGGAATGACAAGGGCGAGCGGGTTCGTTTCTGTGTTACACTCTATCTTTGGGGTAGCCTTCTGATAGCTGATAGCTACCCGACGTGTAGGTCTGTGGAGGGCCATTGAATGGAACTTGTGCGGTTTACGACTTATGACGGGGTTGGGTTGGCGGCGAACCTGTATCTACCTGTGGGTGTAGATAGCTGGTCGCCCGGGATCATTGTTTGCCACGGCTTTGGGTCGCGCAAGGAGAACTACGCGGACTTTGGAGGGCGGGCGGCGGCTGCCGGGATTGCGGCGCTCATACCTGATTTGAGGGGGCATGGGGAGAGCGGTGGGGAGCTTAACGCTAACATGTTCAACGATGTGGCAGCGGCCTTGCAGTACATCCAGCAGCGACCGGAGGTCAATCCTATGAAGGTAAGCATAAGGGGCACGTCTATGGGTGGCTGGCTGACGATCCACACCGCCTCGCACCTCACGGACTTTTCGTCGGTCGTGGCGTATTGCCCCACCAACGAGCTGTTGATGGTCAATTTGATGGAAGAGGTGGGATTGGCGCAGCGGGGCCACCCGTCGCCCCTGGTGCCCGACAACCCGCCCCGGGTCAATGTCAACTCGATGATAGAGCTTCTATACCGGCTGGATATGTCGAAGGCGGCTCGGCGCATAAAGCCGCGTCCGTTCTTGTTGGTTCACTGCGAGGGGGACGAGGTAGTGCCGGTCCATATCAGCCAGCATATTTACAATGAGGTGCGCGAACCAAAGTCGCTGTGGCTCATCCCCGGTGGCAACCATCGTTCCGCGCAGCACGACCCGGACATTGACCACAGAATGCTTGAATGGATTAAGATGTCGCAAATCGGCAATACCGCGCCGAACATGAACATAGAGCCTGAGTAAGGCAAACAAAAACGCCCCTAACGGAGGCGTTTCTTGTTTGCCTTACTTTATCTTCGCTTCCACCAACGCTTGATGGTGGCCAGAGGGCCGTTAGTGACATCGCGGCGGGTATTGAAGTCTATCACCTGGCCGCGCCAACGCTTCTCCTCGCGGGTGGACCAGCCGCCGGTGGTGGTGCCTGTGCTATGGTACAAAAGTATCGGCACAAGGAATAGCACAACGGCGAGTATCACTAGCAGCGATGCGAGGGGTGGGACAGCAGATCGTATAAAGACCGCCAGCAGAGCCACTCCAAAGGCCGCGAGCATATACTGGCCCGCGCTCATCCTCTTCCAGTTGAACGAGAACGAGGGTTTGCTGCGGCTGGTGCTTACGGGCCGGAAGGCCCCGACCTGGCGGTCCTCACGCGGTGGCTTTTCGGTGCGCCCTGTTTCCTGGTCGAATTTAGAAAGAATATCTTCTATCTCTTTTTCGTAACGCTGCTTGCTCATTGTGGCCCCTGCTCTCTCTTGGACGTATAAAAAGCCTGACCGACACCTACCCTGATTGTACATCCGAGGGGGGGCGAGTGTCAAAGGGCCAGGGATCAGTGGTCAGTAGTCGGTAGGTTCATCATGCGCGCAACCCTGCGTTGGCGCTTTGCGTATATGTGGGTGAGAACGGTGAGAACGTGGAAGTTATGCAAATGCTAACCGAGGAGATGAAAGATGGACAGTAATAGCAGCAATCCGAGCGTGCCGCCCTCCCAAGTGGGCGATCCGGGGGCGACCCGATACTTTCCGCCGCAGGGTGGGCCAGACCAGCAGGGAGCAGCACCTTCGGTGCAGCAAGCGCCTTATGGACAGCAGGCACAAAGCGTGCCTCCTCCCTATCCGTCGGGAGGCCAGACTCCCTATTCTTATCCTGCCTCGTTTGATAGCAAGCGACAGCGCGACCGCACGATGCTGGGGCTTATTCTGATCGGCGGTGGTGTGCTGTTCCTGCTGGGGCAATTCTCATTCTTTCCGGGCTTCGGCGATATGGTGTTGCTACTTATCGGTGGCATATTCATGTATGCCTATTTCACTACCCGGCCTGGATACCGCATCGGCTTTCTGATACCGGGGGCTATCTTGCTGGGGATAGGCGCGGGCCAGGTGCTTGAGAACCTGCCTTTCTCACGAGTGTGGGGCGGCGAGGATATAAGCGCTCTCACGTTAGGGCTGGGCTTCTGCCTCATCTGGTTCCTTCAGCGCAGGCACTGGTGGGCGCTGATCCCAGGCGGGATACTGGTGCTGGCCGGGCTTTCCAGCAGCTTCCTCATAGGGCGGCTGTGGCCTGTGCTCTTGATTGGCCTGGGAGTGTATCTGCTCTACGACCATTCGCGCAGACACGCACACTAGGTATGTAAGAAGTATGTAAAGACAGGACTTTCGCTTGTGCCATATCAGGCAGGATGTGATATGGTACAAGCATGAGTATGAAACGCCAATACAAAGAAAGAAAAAGGTTAAGGTCTACTGTTGCAGCGGCGGTCCACCGTGGTCGTACCCCGTTGAATCTAGGACAGCCAGCCAGTCGAAATCGGTGAAGCTTTGAGGGGTTAGTGGGAAGTAGGTCGGGTTCTTCATACTGCCTGAGCGAGTCGGAAGAGCTGCGATTTCCGAGGTTGAAAGCCCTTGGCCCCCTTGGCCTTTGTGAGTTGGAATGAACCGCGCCGGTCCAGGCACAGCAGTCAGCCGCGCCTCAAGAGTGCCAGCTTCGGGCTTGTTGATGCCATTGGCATCAGAAACGCCCACTGCTGAACCGATGACGGCATAGCGCTGACCGAACATCTCATTGAGGTGCGAGCCGACCGGCCACCATGTCTGTAGGTCAGCGCCTAATTGCCATTGTGCCTTTCCGCGCTGCAGATGGCTGTTGTGAGCGAAGGCCAACACTTTCCCACGGCCATGCTCCCTTGACACGATGTACGCCATATTATCTGCCATCAATGCGTCGCGAATGCCGAGAAGTCTGGCAACCCGTTTGTCGGACGTTCGCGCCAACTCGGCATGATAGTTCAGTAACTGCCTTGCCTCCGAAGCATACTGCAAGGCTTCCAAGTAGCGGCTTTCGTCGCGCTTTGTCACCAATTCGGGGCGGCGTGCGTGCAGTTCTGAAATGAGTTCCTCCGTCTCAATCCGCAGC
>JBBSGN010000543.1:0-3074 GCA_038254085.1 Chloroflexia bacterium
ACCGAGAGGAGTTAGCTGCCAGAGTCCCTGCTGTGGGTTCTCAATTAGTCCGAAGTTCTTCAAGTAGGTACGAGCCCAAGCTATCCGGTAACTCACCTCGCTGCGAGATGCGCCGGGGAGGTGAGGTCGTTTGACGATCTTTTGTGGCAGCCCGAGATTCTCTATGACCGTCTCGTCCACCATAAAAGTGCCGGCAATGCCGCCCAGCTCATGAAAGGCAGTCAGGGTGGGTTGGAGCAGTTCAGACACGTCCGGTACCTTACCTTGTGCCATCTACCCACCTTTCAGCTGCTATTGAATTAGGGAGAAAAAAGAATATCAACTCGGGCGCTTAGGTCAAGTCCTAATGTTTCTGTAATTTCCTCCAAGAAGGAATTCACCTCTAGCGCTCCATAAGCATCACCTCCTTTGTTTGTTGCTGTGCCCGACGGTGCTCCTCAAGCTCTCCCATGTCCAGGTAGCGCCTGCCCGTCACCCACTCCTCCGATTGCTCGACCGCCAAAGCCGTCACCAACCGCAAGCAAGATCCTCTGTTGGGGAAGATCCTCACCACCCTACTGCGCCGCTTTATCTCCTGGTTGAGACGCTCAAGCCCATTGGTAGTGCGGATGCGTCTGCGGTGAGACTCCGGGAAGGCCAGGCAAGTGAGGCACTCCTCGATGTGCTCTTCGAGGTGGCAGGCGACCTTCTCATGGCCCTTCTTATGCCATTTCTCGGCCACGGTCGAAGCGATCCCGAGGGCCTGCTCCCTGTCGGGTGCGGCGAAGATCCCACGCAGGTCCGCCCCAAGCTCCTTGCGCTTTGCGTGGCCGACCATCCCGAGGAGGTTCCTCGCGTAGTGGACCTGGCACCTCTGGTGAGCAGCCCCTTGGAAGTGTCGAGAGATGGCCGCTTTGAGGCCCTCGTGGTCGTCTGAGACAACCAGCTCGACGCCCGAAAGGCCCCGGCTCCTCAGGGAGCGGAACAGCTCCTGGTAGGTGGCCTCGCTCTCAGTGTCTGCAACCTCCACGGCGAGTATCTCCCGCATGCCGTCGTCCCTCACCCCTGAGGCGATGAGCACACCCTGGCTGACCACTCGACTGTCCACCCTCACCTTCTCGTAGCGGGCGTCCACGAACAGGTAGGGGTAAGCTTTCGCTTCAAGCCCGCGGTTCCTCCATGCCTCGAGTTCGGCATACAGCTCGCCGGCCAGCGAAGAAACCAGGCTCTTGGAGAAGGAGGTCCCACAGAGCTCTTCGGTCACTTCCTTGACCTTCCTGGTGGAGATTCCCTCCACGTACATCTCCATGAGCGCCAACACAAGTGCCTTCTCGTTTCTCTGGTAGCGGGAGAAGAGCCTCGTGGAGAAGGTCCCTTCTCTGTCCTGGGGGACGAGCAGGTTGAGGGTGCCCACCCTGGTTCTCAAGGTCCTCGGCTTGTAGCCGTTACGCTGCCCGGTGCGCCTCTCGGTTCGCTCGTAGGGTGATGCTTCCTATGTGCTCGGTCATCTCAGCCTCCAGGTCCTGCTGCACCACCCGCTCCACGATCTCACGTAGGAAGCCGGGATCGTCCAGCAGGACCTCTTGCACCAACTCCGCGTCCACCCTACGATGATCTTTAGCCATCGTCACTCCGTTTCGATCGGTTGACTTCGAATACCAACCATCTTGGAGGACGATGGCCCTTCTTTCTAGCGGGCCACCAATTTACAGAAGTTTAGGGACACAACCGGCGCTTACTTATCGCTCGCGTGCGCCTTGTCCCGACAACACCTCAACGGCCTTATAAGCACCTACAACTCCGCAGTCACCTGAGCAGTGACGCAATATTTATTGATTCGAAGGAGCATAGAGGAAATGACCCAAGCTGAAACAACGACGACCACGAAGTTCAACTACCACTACTACGTCATGGCGTTGGTGGTGGGGCTGGCGGTGGCTTTGAGCGCGCTGGTCGAGCAGACTAGGTACACGCTCCTCGATGTTCGAAGTAGCTCGAAGCTGCAGGGCGTCCACTCCGGGGAGGCGGATTCTCCGAGGTTCTCCCACTCGTCCTCAGCACAGCTATCGCTCCGATAAAGACTTCGTAGTTCACCTCGGCCTCCTCACTCTGTGGTATGTGGTGCACGATGACAGCCATATCCTAGCCTCAGCTGCTCTCGTGCGCCATGTTCAGCAGTACCTCTGACTCGTCCCTTTAGAGAGGAGGGGGCAGCCTTAGCTCAAGGCACTACCTCCACCTCGTACCGCCGCATGCCGCCGATGTGTGTCGTATCTTCCACGGCCACGCGCCCGACGAATCCGAACGCCTTCAGGCCGGAGACGAGCTGGTCGAGCGACCCCTCTGCAGAGTCGGGGTCGCTCCCGGTGATGATGACACCGTAGGGGACCCCGTTCATCGTAACGGCTTCGTAGCTCCCCTCGGATTCCTCGCTTTCCGGCACACGGTGCACGATGACCGCCACGCTCCCGCGCCAGGTGCTCTGATGCGCCACACCCAGCAAAGCCGCTATCTCGTCCGTGTGGGCGAGGTCCTCCGTCCCGGCGAACCGGGGTCGTCCGCGCCGTCGAGTTACCTGACCCTGATCCACTCCCCATCCTCGGTCTCGGACAGGATCTCGGCCTCCGTGCCGTCGCGCGTCCTGACCTCGTGTCCCGGTTTCAGATACCACAGGTCCATGCTGCTCCTTTCAAACTGCGTATGCCATTAGTATAGCTTCACGCCGCCGCTCCAATTCTCCGGCTCGCACCTCCCAGACTCCGCTCTAGCGGGGGGTAGACGTTAGACGATATCCCCCCGCAGCCTGCGAGCATCAGCTACCTTCCCGGGTATCGTCGCCGAGCGCTGCAAGCACCGGACTATCTCCGGAATCCGCGCTACATTCACTACGTCTATAGGGCTGACCCCTGTAATCCGGGAGAGTTGCCGCTCTCACCGGGGCCATCTTTTGTCCAACGCGTCGATTTTACAGTATCGTGTATTTTTTATCTACATATTGTAGTAGTATTCTGTGAAGATAATAGTGCAAAATGGCGAGCATGGAGGTCAACGTGGAGCGGCTTAGGGAACTGAGGAGGGATAGGGTTCTGTCCCTC
>JBBSGN010000544.1:0-3058 GCA_038254085.1 Chloroflexia bacterium
GGGCCATCTCAACTCCCTGTGCTCCATCCGCAGCTTCGCCCACAACCTGCACGGCTGGGTCGCGGCTCAGAGCGGTGTGCAAACCCATGCGCAAGAATTGATGATCGTCGACAAGTAGCACGCGAACGCTCATGTAAGGCTCCTATTCTCTTCTTTTCGATAGGTCAATTGCTCCATGATGCTTTGGGCCCCGGACCCAGAGTGATGGACAGATACCGTGATAGTAGTGCCGTGCCCTGGCCGACTTATGATTCGTAAGTTCCCACGAATGGAAAGTGCTAACTCATGCAGCATAGCCAGACCAAGATGATCAGTCTGAACGGCTCGTCGTAACACGGGTTCTACATCAAACCCTTTACCGTTATCTTGCACCTCCAAAGTAAGGGCGTTGTTCCCCTGGTCCAGCCGTATCCAGACCTGCCGCGCGCTACTGTGCTTGCGGGCGTTGCTTAGTGCCTCTTGCGCTATACGAAACAGTACAATGCCGACTTGTGGATCGAGGCGCTCTGGTGCGGAACTGCTCAGCTTCACCTGGATGGTTCCTTCTTGCTCGTTCTGATGGGCCAATTGTTCCAATGCAGTCGATAGTCCAAACAGATTGAGACCAGCCGGATGTAGCTCGCTTGAGAGGCTTCGCAACTGTGTTAGCACTGTGTCGACTACCGGGATGATGTCCTTCGGACCCTCCCCATTCAGAATCGCCAAACGTAAGGCTCCGAGGTCCTGCACAGGCCCTTCGTGAAGAACCTGAGAAAGTTGCGTACGCTCGCTCTCCCGTGTAACGATTAGACGTTGTAGAAGTGTGTCTGATCGTCGTGAGACTTCCGTAACTCGGCAATAGAGCGCTCCACAACGGCCAAATAGCCCAGTAAGAACGGCGTCAAGCTGAGGAGCATAAAAAACATTACGCTTATATTCTCGTGCTGAACCTGAGCCGCTGGGATATTTGCCGGGTGCGGCCATATGTCCCAGCCGGCTGTCGCAACAAGGAGCAGGTAATTCAGATTCAGCCACGCTAGGGCGATTACAACGCCCCGCCGGCCGAGGCAAAATCCTGCCCCCAAAATGAATACTATGGTTAGTATCGCATGAGGATTAATATTCGGCCCATCCATGTAGGTGGGGGTAGTTAGAGTCACAGTGGTACCCAGCAAGACACATGCTAAGACGCAAGCCTTATAGTATCTTTCCACGTAGACAGCCACAACTGCCGTAGCAAGACAGGCCAGGCCAACCACAAACAATCGGGTGATTACGAGCCGCATGTCATCTAGATGCTCAATGGAATACGGTATGCTGAAGAAGATGCCAACGATACAGAATATGATGGCGGCGGCGCGTATCACATTGGGCGCGTACAGCAGAACACCATTAGTACTACAGCCGCAGTTAGAAATGGTAGAATAGACCATCAAGTGAAGATAGAAGGAGGTGCTTGAAGGTCTATGATCGAGCTTAGGGACGTAGAGAATTGGGCAGATGGGTTGGAGGAATTGCATGAGCGCATCTGCATGAGCGCATCGCCCCACGCTTCGCCCGCTCTGAGCAACGAGGTCGTGTGCTGGCATATCTAAAAGGATTGCTCAGTCCCCTCAAGCGTAAGAACGGCTGGCAGTTGGCTGAACAAGCAGGTGAGAAGAACCCGGATGGCATTCAACGCCTGCTGAACAATGCTTTGTGGGATGCAGATGAAGTACGGGATGATCTGCGTGATTATGTAGTCGAGCACCTGGGCGATGAGAACGCCGTGCTGGTAGTAGATGAAACCGGCTTCCTTAAGAAAGGCACAAAGAGCGTCGGGGTGAAGAGGCAGTACAGTGGGACAGCCGGGCGAATAGAGAACTGCCAAATCGGGGTTTTCCTCGCGTACGCATCTTTTAAGGGGCATACTCTGCTTGACCGCGAGTTGTACCTGCCGAAGGAATGGGCCGCCGATGCGGCCAGGCGGGGGCGGGAAGAAGCAGGGGTATCACGATCACGGGACGTGGAGTTCGCCACCAAGCCGCAGTTAGCCACAAGGATGTTGGAGCGAGCCTTGGAAGCCCAGGTACTTGGAAGCCCAGGTACCATGTAAGTGGGTGACAGCGGGACAGCGGATGAAATCTATGGTGGTGATCGCCGCCTTCGTAGGTGGTTGGAAGAGCATGAACAGCCCTTTGTGTTGGCTGTAACCAGCACTGAACCGTTACTGAACCGTTGTGGAGTAACATTGGACGTGGAGTGCGCCAGGAAAAAGCTGCTGCCATTGCTGGGAGTGTTGCGGTGGAAGCCTGGGAGAGGTTGAGTGCTGGGAATGGAGCCAAGGGACCGAGGTTGTATGACTGGACGAGAGCGGAGCTTGAACGTCTGACTTGGTTGGGTGAAGAGGAAGTGCTCTGGGGACGTTGGCAACAGTGGTTGCTGGCACGTCGCAGCATCGAAAAGCCTGAGGAATTAGCCTACTATGTGGTGTTCTGCCCGATGCCCGATAGGCACGACCCTTCAAGAGTTGGTGCGGGTAGCCGGTCAGCGCTGGACGATAGAGGAGAGCTTCGAGATTACCAAAGACGAGGTTGGCCTAGACGAGTATGAGGTGCGCCGATGGAACGGCTGGTACCGGCACATAACGTTGGCGATGCTGGCACAAGCTTATCTGGCAGTTACACGCTACTACGCTGCTGACCGGGAGGGTGAAAAAGGGGGGTGTTAAGTTTGGGCTTGCAACAACTGCAAGAGTTGCTGCCCTTGACAGTACCCGAGGTACGTAGATTATTGTGGCCACTGTTATGGCACATATGGCACAAGCCCAGTGACGTTGCGCAGCGCAAGTGCTGAACTGGTCAAACTGGAGACGCCGCCACCAAGCAAGGGCGAAGCGGGCACACTACAAGCGCCGTTTGGCTAGGCTCGGACTCAGTGAGTAACTGCGGCTGTAGTACTAAGCTCGACTTTGTACATTTCCAACCTAACAGCAGACGGCGTAGGCCAGCCTGGCCTGGTCCGCCTTCGGCACTAATTGCATATCCGGGTCATCCGGGGATGTGCCATAAGTAAAGTTGTTCCATAACGCCCGGCGCAC
>JBBSGN010000545.1:0-3056 GCA_038254085.1 Chloroflexia bacterium
CTCGGATTCGTAATAAACCCACAGGCTCGAAGACCTGATAACGAGCAGAGTAAACACGAGGATGATGGCGAAGAGCACCCAGGCCAGCGCCGAGGCGTAGCCCATGCGGAACTGGATGAACGCCATGTCGAAAAGATAGTACATGTAGAACAGCGTCGATTTTTGTGGACCGCCGTTGGTCATGGCGTAGGCCTGAGTAAACACCTGGAACGAACCAATGATACTCAGGACTAGATTGAAGAAAATGGTCGGCGGTAGCTGGGGAATGGTTATGTGGAACAACTGCTGTACTTTGTTGGCGCCGTCCAGCTCGGCTGCCTCGTAGAGCGTCGCAGAGATACCTTTGAGGCCGGCAAGGTAGATGATCATGCTCCCACCCAGGCTCCAGAGGCTCATCAAGATCAGCGCGGGCAACGCCCAGTGCGGATCGCCCAACCATTTGGGACCCGGGACGCCCACCAGGCCAAGCAGCACGTTCAGGATGCCGAACTGGGGGTTGAACACCCAGATCCAGAGCACAGCCACCGCGATGGCCGGCAGCACCGATGGGAGATAAAAGATTGTACGGAAGAAGGCGATGCCGCGCACCTTCGAGTTCAAGAGCAAAGCCAGGGCGAGCGCGCCTACAAGGCTAAGCGGCACAGAAACGAAAGAATAGATGGCCGTGACCTTTAGGGACTGCCAGAAATCGGGGTTGTCGGTGAACAGATCCTTGTAATTATCCAAGCCGACCCACCGAGGCGCGGTGAAAAGGTCCCAGCTGGTGAGGCTAAGATAGAGAGAGTAAACCATCGGACCGGCGGTCCAGATGAAGAAGCCGAGCAGCCAGGGTGAGATGCAGAGATAGAAGAGCCACGTTTCGCTCTTTTTCCAGCGCCCCAGCCACGTTGAACGCGCCGTTCTGGGCTTGGATATCGGCTTGGAAAGGGTAGCCATGCGCGACCTCCCGTGTTAACTCTCCTCCCCTAGGTTATAACCTAGGGGAGGAGAGACTATGCGGATGGGCGGATACCGCCAGAGCTACCGAGCTATGGTTGCTTGCTCAGTTTGGCGTAATCCGCGTCGGCCTTCTGCGCAGCGTCGGTCAAAGCCGCCTGGACGTCGCCGCCGTCAGCCAGCAACTTGTCCAGCGCCTCTTCCCAGTACTTTTTGGTAGTGGCGTTCCAGAAGCGGGTGCGCATATCGGGCAACGGCGTGAGGTACTTGTTTTCGCTCAGGAAGGCCGACTTATTGGGGTCCTGCGAGATCTTCAGGCTGCCGGCGACCGACGGCAGGGACGGCAAGCCGTTGGCGGCAAACCCAGTCTGGCCCGCCCGGCCACCGACATAACGCAGGAACAGCCAGGCCTGGTCGGGGTTCTTGCTGCCCTTGTAGAGGCCGAGACCTGCCCAGCAGACGGCGTTGGCCCGCTTTTTGTTCTGCGGTAGACCAACGACGCCGAAGTGGAAGTTCGGGTCCTTAGCGTAGCCGGTCTCAGGCCAGATACCGGTCAGGGTCATAGCCGCCTTGCCGGTCTGGAACAGATCGACACCTTTGAAGGTGGTACTGACGTCGGCCGGGCTGGGCGAGACCTTGTATTTATTGTAGAGGTCGACGTAGTACTGGATAGCCTCCACAGTGGCAGGGCTGTCCAGGTATCCGCTGGTCTTGGTGCCATCCGGGCTCGACACGTCACCGCCGTTCTGGAAGACGAACGGCTCGACGGAGCGCGACCAGCTGCCCTGCAGGGCAATACCGTACACGCCGCCCGAGGTGAGCTTGATAGCCGCGGCCTGGAGGTCGGCCCAGGTCCAGCCGTCCTTCGGATAGGCCACGCCGGCCTTATCGAAGAGGTCCTTGTTGTAGTAGATAGCCAGCGGGCTGTAGTCCTTGGTCAGAAAGGAGGACTTGCCGTCTACCACTCCGGTCTGGAAGAGCGCCGGATAGTAGACGCCGGTATCCAGTCCGGGCAGATTTCCTTTGCCCTTAACGTAGTCGGTGAGGTCTGCCGCCCCGCCACGCTCCACGAACATACGCACGTCGCCGTCGCCCACCTGGAAGACGTCTGGCGCATCGTTCGCGGCGATCTGGGTGAGCAGTTTGGTGCCGTAATTGTCGGGTACCGGCTCAAAACTGATCTTGATCTGCGGGTATATTGTGTTGAAGTTCTTGATCAGCGCATTCCAAATGTCGGCGCCCACGCCGGTCTCCCAGGTGCCCACCCGGATGGTGGCGGCCGGAATGTCCTTCACAGTTATGTTCGAGTTCGCGTTATAGGCAAAGCGACCGAGCTGCGACAGCAGCACATCGTTGGGAGCCTGGTTCTCGGGGTGCATTTCGAACACGGCGCGCTCGAAATACTGGACGGTGTAAGGCTTGCCGTTGAGGTCCGATACCTCGGTGAATTCCTCAGAGACAGGATAGCCCTGCTGCATCAGCCCACCATGGCTGTTCCAGTAGGCGAGGAACTTGCCGCCAACGGTGTGGTTGGTCTGCGGGAACTTGACAGCGCCTACCTCGGTGCTGACCTTCTGGCTGGGTGCGCCACTCGTGAACTTCTGCTGGTAGCGGAGCGAGCCGAGCAGCGACAGCAGGATGTCGTAAGGAGCCTGGTTCTCGGGGTGAGCCTCGAACACGGCGCGCTCGAAGTACTGCGTCAGGTATGTCTTGCCGTCGAGAGGGGATACCTCATTCTGGGCCTCGGTGAGAGGGAGGCCCTGCTGGGCCAGCCCGCCGTGATTGTTCCAATAGTCCAGGAACTTACCGCTGACGGTGTGGCCTGTCTCGGTGAATGTGCGGGAGTTACCCTGGGCGTAGGTGCTGCCGGCCAGAGGCAGCAGCGACAGCGCTAACATGAGCGCCACCATCGTTGAAAACCACCGTATTGTGCTTCTTGACATTTGCGTTCTCCTCCTTCAGCTACTAGTGTTGCTGCACAGCATTTCTTGTGCAAAGAAGGAGGGGTATCGGGGGGGGGGGGGGCCGGGCCCCCCCCCCCCCCGCCCCCACAAACAGATATAAAACAATGGCGCGGCCCCCCCACCCCAACCCGATACCGCCCCGCCGCCCCGGCGCTC
>JBBSGN010000546.1:0-3054 GCA_038254085.1 Chloroflexia bacterium
AAGCTCGCGGTGAGCGACATCTTCGGCGGCAACGCTTTCCTGCCCGTGCTGTTCTTACTGGCGAGCCTGCTCTCCGGCAGAGCCGTGCTGCCGCAGGCTCAGAACACTGACATCTACCTGACCGGGCTCGGGATCCTGCTCACCGTGGTCTATCTCTACGGGCTCATCTTCCGGCCCCGGCGTCTCTTCTTACGCATGGGCATAGACTCGCTGATAGTACTCCTTCTGTACGCACTTGGGCTCGCGGGGTTGATCGCCGTGGCTCAAGGATAGTCACGCCAGTAATTAACTTGCAGGGCCTAATGCACGTCCAGAACAGGGGGTTGTATGTTACGGGCTACTAGTAGCAGTGGTTACGAAACCACCAATCAACAGCCCTTATTCTCATTTATGCACACATACGCCCTCATCCTCTGCAGAGGGGGCACTTTCTCATTTAAAGTTACGTAGTTATACCCGCACAGCAAGGTACGTGCTCGGATTGAAACAAGCGTCACAATTCCTAGCGGGACTGGAGTGGAATCCCGGTACTATTTTTCGCAAATTTTCCGCGCTTTACTTGGTTTTACCTAGCTTCTGTGTATTAGCAGAACGTACACTGTATATGCAGTGAATAGCTGTAGGTAGCTGTAAGTTGCCTTGCGGTGAAGGGCGGAAGGAGAGGGGCAAGTGGCCGAAGAGAACCTACAGCGCGATGTTCCTCTCGCCTGGATCGGCGTTGAAGATGTGCCGCTCTTGTACGCCGACCAGTTCGTGGCCCAGCTTCACCAGGACATGTTTATCCTCACCATCGGCCAGATGGTACCCCCGGCATTTATAGGCACACCAGAGGAACGCGCCGAACAGCTTGAACAAATTGCGTACGTACCCGTGAAAGCGGTGTCACGGGTCACGTTTAATTCAGCAAACCTCGACCAATTAATCGGCGCGCTTCAACAGATGCGCAATCTACGTGACGGACAACAAGAGAGAACGGAAGAGGGTGACGCAAGATGACAGAGACAGAAGCGCTAAGGGCCGATGCCTCAATTAGCGGCGACGATAACGATGTCCGCGTTGGTGTCAGGAGGTCGCGCTCGACTTCCACGCACCTTCCTCGCCGGGTACCGTTTTTCATCCTCCGAGATCAAGCTTATTATTGGACCCAAGAATGGCAAGAGGGTGAAGCCGAAGCCGATGCGGAGCTAAGACGGGACGAGGCACGAACCTTTGACGACCCTGAAGAGGCCCTGCGATGGCTCGACAGCCCAGAAGATTAGTGAGTCCTTTTCATCTTGAGATATTACCTAGATTCAAGAGGGCGAGACGAAGAAAGACGCCCACTATGCGAGAGTCGATTGATTGTTGCATCCATCGCCTCAGTGATGATCCTCATCATCCAGGCTTACACACTCACCGCGTTCAAGGAACTAGGCGTGTCTGGGAATCATACGTCGATCAAGCTAACCGGGTGACTTGGGAGTACGGGGAGGGTCGGAGCCTAATCCTACGAAATAATTGCAATCACGACGTACCGGGAAGGAATCCCTAGCATGTTGACGCAAGACTCTGGACAGAGTAAAAGCCAGCGGGGAGATGGTGCCGCGACAAGTAAGACACAAGAGGAAAGCTGGCAGGAGCGCGAGAAACGGCTAGAGGAGCTTCTAGAAAAAGACGGTGGCCCGAATCCTAAAGCCAAAGAGGACTTTAACCGGCTCCTGAAGGAGATGGCGCGAAGTTCCGAATAAGTCTGTGAAACATCCCGGCGGGGTTCTGCCGGTTGTTTTGTACCTGAAGGCAAATTCCCCGATGTATTTCGGCAGATGCTTGCCGCTCACGTGCATGTGCGTTCCGATAATTCCCCGTTTTAGCTGAGACCAAAAGCCTTCCAAAGCGTTGACGTGGTGTATCCTCGACGAGTACTCCCCGATACCGTGTGCTACCACACCGTGATCGTAGCCGAGCTTAGAGAGGTCTTTGTAGCTCTTTAGCTCATCCGAGCTTACAGTAGTACCCTCTTCAACGTTGGCGCGGATAATGGGCTGCAAGGTCTTGCGTTTGACGTTAGAAACTACGCGGCCTTCACGTCGCCACCACGCTCTAGCACGCCGAACACAATCGTCTTACCTTCGGCCCCGCGTCCACGCTTGCCGCCTTTGGTCTTGCCGCCGACGTAGCTTTCGTCAACTTCAACGTGACCGGACATCTTGGAGCGCATCCCGAGCATGTCCATAAGCTCGCGCACCTTATGCCCGATGCGCCATGCGCATTTGTAGGTCACGCCTAATTGCCGCTCTAGCTCTTTGGCGGATACGCCGTTGCGAGTAACGACCATCAAGTACATCGCATAGAACCAAGAACTGAGCGCTGTGGTGGACTTCTCTAGGGGGGTGCCGACACAAGGATAGACGTGATGGCCGCACCACTGGCAAGCGTAGGCACGGCGGCCCTTGATCCGGTAAAACTTGCCTTCCCTTTTGCACTCCGAGCACGTCGGGTTGTCGCCGTAGCGGATCTGGAAGATTTTGTCCAGACAGGCGTCATCGTTCGGGAAGTCCTTGCGGAATTGATTGATGGTGTATCTCGGCTTTGCCATACCCATAGTATACGGGATGGCTACCTTGTTGTCAAGGGATAACTACGTAAAGTTATCGCCCCGTTGTACCGACAATACGCTCAATGTATGCTTAATGGCGTACGTAGCAGTAGGTGACGAAGTAAGGCCGACACCGCCCTGGTGCTCACCGTCTGCTGCCGAGTTCAGCTTGCTCTCAATTGAACGTTTCTCCGATCCTTTGGCGTGAGAATCTCCAAAGAACAACTCTATCTCAAGGATCAGCGTGCGGCTAACGCAGAGACAACTGGCCGCCCCGATCATCCACGTATGGTCTGGCACCCCCTGCTTTGGCATTATCACCATCCCCATAACCCTATATAACCCAAGTTGTCCCCTACAAGCACCGAATAGCAAAGGCCAGCACGAACCAGACGATTTTTAGCTCGAAGCCTCGCGGCGTGACTGCATGGATCTTCTTCGAAAACAGCTTGGTCAACTCGCCGAAGACCGTTTCTATG
>JBBSGN010000547.1:0-3042 GCA_038254085.1 Chloroflexia bacterium
GGAAGTCGGCCTGGGCGGCAGGCTGGACGCGGTGAACGTCGTCACGCCGCTGGTGGCGGTCATAACCGCCATCAGCCTCGACCACACGCAGGTGCTCGGCTATAGTGTTGCCGAGATAGCCGAGGAGAAGGCCGGCATTATCAAGACCGGAGGGCACGTAATCAGCGCGCCACAACCGCAAGAGGCAATGGAGGTTATCGCTCGCGTGGCCGATGGGCGACGCGCAACCCTGGACATAGTAGGCAAAGAGGTCTACGTCAGCACGGGCCACCTGCCAGAAATCGTGTCGGACGAAGAGGGTGTGCCCATCTACCAGGCACTTACCCTGGCATACGAGGCCAAAGGCAACGAAGCCCGAGGCCGGATGCGCGTCCAACTGCCCCTGCTGGGCAGCCACCAGCAAGTGAACGCCGCCCTGGCCCTGGCCGCAGTGCGAACGCTGGTAAGGGCGGGTATCAACGTGAGCCGAAAGGCGCTCACGAAGGGCTTTGCCAACGTGCATTGGCCCGGCAGGCTGGAGATTGTGCGTCGCCAGCCCATCGTCGTGGCCGACGGCGCGCACAATGTCGACTCCATGGCGAAGCTAATGCAGGCCATGTACGACCTCTTTTACAAGCGCAACCTGATAGTGGTAATTGGCGTCTCGACGGACAAAGACATTGGCGGGATAGTCGCGCAGTTCAGCAGCGGGGACGCTACTCTATCAGGCCCAAAGGTCGAAAAGGTGATAGCCACCCGCACGAGGCACCCCCGCGCCGCCGACCCGGAGGAAATCGCCCGGATAGCCCGCGCCCGCGACCTGGACGTGGAGATCGCGGCGAGCGTGGCCGAGGCGCTGGCAAGGGCCGAAGCGTTGGCGTGGGAGGCCACAAACAGGGAATCCGGGGAACCTATCGTGCTGGTGACAGGCTCGCTGTTCACTGTAGCCGAAGCGCGTGAGTACTACGGGTTGGCTCCAGACCTTTCGGAAGAAGGCTAATCTGTGTATAGCTTCTAGCTTTTCGCGCCGTTGCGCCTGCTCCCGTTGCGCGGGGTCACTTGGTCGCTATCCAGGTAATAGGTCATGCTTTGCAGGGCGATAATCGGGTCTATGTGCCGTATCTTCACGTGGGTGGGCACCCGCACGATAATCGGCGCGTAGTTGAGGATGGCGAGGGTCCCAGCCGCCACGAGCGCATCGGTGGCCTCCTGCGCGCCCTTCGCGGGCACAGCCATAATCGCCATCTTTATATTCTGCTTGGCCAGCACCTTCGGCAGATCGTTCATCGAGTGGACGACGAGGTCGCCTATCTTCTCGCCCACCTTTTCAGGGTTGTGGTCGAACAGAGCCTGTATGCAGAACCCCTGCTCTTGCAGCCCGTCGTAATGGAGCAGGGCGCGCCCCAGGTGCCCGACGCCCACCAGCGCCATTGACCAGTCTCGGTCGAGGCCCAATATCCCCTTTATCTGGCCGAGTAAATAGGCGACGTTGTAGCCCTTGCCCTGCTTGCCGAACTCCCCGAAATAGGACAGGTCGCGCCTGATTTGCGCCGCGCTGACCCCCAGGCGCGCCCCTAACTCGCCTGACGACACCGTTTCGATGCCGTCATGTTCGAGAAACTGCAAGCTGCGGGCGTAGATAGGCAGCCTGCGGATCACGATGTCAGGTATGGTTCCCTCACCCAATTGGTCACGTAGCCCGGCGGGTGCGCTCACGTCGGCGCCGGTGCCGGGCGGGTCTTGCTCGGTGTCTGTGTGCGTCTCTAGCAGTCTTTTGGGCGAACGGCGCTGCATCCTCTTCTCACTTTCTCCGGGGCCTGCTACTTCACACCGGAGTGTATGGCGGCGGCTCCAAACGTCATCTGTTTGAAGCGCACGTTACGCAATCCCGCCGCCCGCATGATACGCGCCAACTCCTCCGGCGGCGGGAACTTGCCGATGGAGCTAGGCAGGTAGCTGTAAGCATCGGCGTCGCCCGCTATCAGCCTGCCAAGCAGAGGCACTATCTTGCGGGTGTAAACCTGATGGAAAGGGCGAAAGAGGAGGGGAGGCCGGCCCACCTCAAGGCACACCAGCCGCCCGCCCGGCTTCAGCACGCGGCGCATCTCGCGGGACGCGCCCTCGATGTCGGTGACGTTACGCATGGCGAAGCCGGTAGTGACGCAATTGAAAGTATTATCAGCGAAGGGCAATTTGAGAGCATCTGCCCCCACGAAATAAACCGCCTCGCCCTCGCCGACCCCTTCGCGTCGCCCCTGAAGCATCATCGGCAGGCAAAAGTCAATGCCGACCGCCTTCGCTCCTGCTTTCGCAAGTCCCTCGGCGATCTTGCCCGTGCCGGTGGCTACATCGAGGGCTAACTCACCTCGCCTGGGCCGGGCCTGTCGCACAGTATAACGCCGCCACGCCTCGTCCTGCCCCAGGCTCATTATGACGTTCATCAGGTCGTACCGCCGGGCGATGCGGGCAAACATGCCGCTAACATAGCGCGCCTTCTGAATGCCCTGTAACGAGGCGTCAGGGTTGCTTGCGGGTGCGTTGCCCGCTTGTGGGTGGCCGGGGGCTGCTGGCCCTCTGGCCGTGTGGGTCTCGGAAATGTCCATCCTGTGCAGCTACCGCTAATATGAGCAGCCGTAGCTCTCTGCCGACATTGTAACAATATTCACAGAGTCGGTCAAGAAGGGACAATAGACGATGGATGATGTAGAGCGTCACAAAGCTTGGGAATCACCCCAAATATGTTCGGAATAACGCCTACAAAGGTTCGGAACGGCACATTCGCACAGTTTCGGAATAACCTACGATAGTGGCATTGTCACCGAAAGCTTTGGAATAGCCTACTGCATTGGTCAAGACTCAACGAATGGCGCTAATTATCCCTACCAGGAGTCGCAAGTGTAAAAAATGACAGCCCAGAACGTTAGTGCTATACTAGGGTTGAAACCACGCCGAAATGTACTAATACCAACTGTTCACAATTAGGCTGCATATTGTAGGAGGGTTGTGGATGCTTTCTCAGGCAAGGGGGGTAAAGCAGCACAAGCAGTGCAGATCCATTCCCAA
>JBBSGN010000548.1:0-3041 GCA_038254085.1 Chloroflexia bacterium
GAGTACCGAGTACCGAGTACGGAGTGGTGAGCACCAACGACCGGCGACCGATGGCGGACGATAGACGATAGACGACCGAGTGGTGAGTGGCGAGTGGCTTTCAGCTGACTCGGTACTCGATACTCGGTACTCGGTACTTGGTCATCGAGGATGAGGTCGGCCCACTTGTCGGCTGCGTTGAATTGCCGTCTGGCGGTGAGCATCTGGTCAACCAGGCGGGCCAGGTTCTCGACGAGGGCGAGGCGCAGCATGGCGGGGAAGGCCCAAAGCTCGCCCATCGTGAGGTGTAGCACCGACTGGTAGCCACGTATGAAGGCGTCAAGGTTGTGGGCCGCCCCCGAGCCGTCGGTGTGAAGTATAAGCTCCCAGGCGAGGCCATAGATGCGGGGGAAGCCCGCCCAGGGGCCGCGCGCCAAGCGGGGCAGTTGCAAGAAATAGCGGCGGGGCAGGTCCACATGCACTTCGGCTGCGGTGCTGCGGACGAGATAATAGTTGTCCAGGAGCCATTCATCGCCCGGCATGAGGGGCGCGCCGGCCTGGGCCGCCTCGGAAATCTGGGTGTATGCCGCCTGTAGGGTCTGGCCGCTCTTCTCGATATGCGACAGCAGAGGTCTGGCGGTCGCCTCGTGCCCGGCGACGGCAGCTTCGTTCTGGTGCGCGGTGGCAAGCTCCTGGGCGTACTGTTCAAGTCGTTCCAGGCTGAGAAGCTCTCCCGGCGAATACCGCCCGTCGTCGGTTCCAACCCTGTTGCGCCGGGTCGGTGGTTGGGGCGGTGAGGAGACACGGTTGCGTTTCATGGTTTGTTGACTTAACTATACCTTATCTGTTGGAGGATGGCTACGGGGGTTAGGGGTCGGTGGGCGCCCGGCAGATAAATCTGCGGGCTAGAGTTACAAAGCCTCCATAGGAGGCTATCGCTCTCACAGATAATACGCACCACGTAACAGCAGGTAGCCAGTCCAGCCCGCCATGCGGGCTTTGTAGGTGTAGCCTGCGGCTTTAGCCGCCCGGCGTAATTGACCACCGCCCTCTGGCACAGAGCTTGCACCCGGTGGTAAAATAGAAATCACGGTTTTGCTTACAAGGCTAAATGGTTGCGGGCGCGCAACTGTTGACTAAAAGGAGCTTATAATGCCCAGGCAACCGCATAAACCGCATAATGGGCGTGACACACGACCCGCAGACCGGGCCAAAGCCGCACATAACGGCAAGGCCCAGCACAACGCCAACACCCTTTCCATCTCCTCAAGCGCTGCCGACTCCATCGTCAACGGCACCACCCCCGACCCGGCCCTCGACAAGGCTCACGGCTACCAAACGCCGCCCGAACCCGGCGCTACTGCCATGGCCATGTCCGAAAGTCCAGAGGGAGAGGAGCTTTACCAGGAGATCAAGGCGATGGAGTTCGAGTCCATGCAGCACCCCGACCCCGCCGATGAGATGCTTGACCTTGCCGCCGCTGATGCCGGCGAAGTAGACGACTTGCCCGTCAGCGAGGTGCTTGCCCCCCTCCACGTCGTCCCCGATCCGCCGGACGAGGACCAACTGCCCGCGCCTTCGCCGCTGCGTAGCCATGCTCGCCGGCGTCCCACCCGCTCGATTGACGACGAGGAGCCGGACGCGGACGAGTCCGACGACCTCGTAGACCTCAATCACCTGGCGAACCTGGACCCCACCTTCGTCACCGACCCGGTGCGCCTATATCTGCGTGAGATCGGCCAGGCTCCGCTTCTCACCAATGAGCAGGAGCTTGAGTTGGCGCACAAGATCGCCGATGGCGACGTGGAGGCCACTCAGAAGTTCGTGCTTGCCAATCTCCGCCTGGTGGTGAGCATCGCCAAAAAGTACGTTGGCAGGGGCCTCACACTGCTCGACTTGGTTCAGGAAGGCAACATGGGCCTCCTGCGGGCGGTGCATAAGTTCGACCCGTCCAGGGGCTATAAGTTCTCTACCTATGCCACCTGGTGGATACGCCAGGGTATCTTGCGGGCTATCTCTGAGCACGCCCGCACTATTCGCCTGCCAGCCCACATCGGCGAGGCGCTGGGCAAAATCTCCCACAGGAGCCAGGAGATCGCTCAGAGGCTCGGTCGCCCCGCCACGCCCGAAGAGATAGGCGATGCGGTCGGCATGACCGGCGAGCGCATCCGCGAGATACTGCGCGCAGCCCAGGCCCCCCTACCCCTCGAAGCGCCGGTGGGCGAAGGCGACGAGAACCAACTGCGCGACTTCATCAGCGATACTGAGGCTGCTACCCCTGAAGAAGAGGCCAGCCACGAGCTCCTCAAAGACCAGCTTGAGACTACGCTACAGGATGTGCTGACCCCACGCGAGAAGATTGTACTGCAACTCCGCTTTGGCCTGGGCGACGGCCACCAGTATCCCCTCGAAAAGGTCGGCGAGCAGCTAGGCGTCACCCGTGAGCGCGTCCGCCAGATAGAGGCCGAGGCCCTCCGCAAGCTCCGCCAACCCGCCTTGACCGAGCGGTTCAGGGATTATTTGTAAGGAGACAACTGCCGCCGCAGCTATTATCAGCACGAATGCCGGCATGAGCAGCGAGGATCGGGGCGTGATCTCCGAATGGTATAATAATCGTTAGCTAGGAGAAAAGCGTATGGATTGGCGTCAGTATATACATTCCGATGCGGAAATCCTGTTGGGTAAGCCGGTAGTAAAGGGCACACGGCTTGCGGTCGAGTTCCTTCTGGGCCTTTTTGCCGCCCGATGGACCGAGCAGCAGGTTCTAGAGAATTATCCTACTCTTACACGTGAGGCGCTGCGCGCAACATTCGCCTTTGCTGCCGACTGTATGCGCGAAATTGAGTGTAAGGCTATTGCGCCAAGCTGGCCATGACACGGCGGCTGTCATTGAGGATTCGCCTAGTGCCTCGGATCCGTTGGTCTTGGCGCGTGCTGCTGAGGAATACCGGATTATACTCACTTTTGATCGAGACTACGGGGAGCTTATTTATCGCCTAAGAATGCCGGTTCCTGCTGGGGTAATTTACAAAGCACCGCTAAAGCCACGCCCATTTATGGGC
>JBBSGN010000549.1:0-3038 GCA_038254085.1 Chloroflexia bacterium
AAGATGAGATTTGTTAGCAGACACGACATGGGTGCCGATGGACATCTGAGACCGACCTCCCTTGCAAACTCGGTAAGGCCGCTCAAAGAACACTTCAACGCTAACAAACATAGACCTCGGTTCTTGGCCCTCGTATCGCCGACCTGACCCGAATGCGTAGAGGGTGCCCGTGCGGTCCAGGGGTCGGTGGTAGAAGCTTTTCCAGAGGCCGATATTAGCATAGCTATCGTCTGGATTGACATGGTTCAAGGTGACAGAGAGGAATCGTTGGGTGGGGCGACCCGACTCCTTGGCGATCCCCGCGTCCGTTATTTCTACGATCCGGCTAAACGCGCAGGAAGGGCTGTTGCGCGGAGTCTGGGCTGGAAGGATGAGGTAGCCTGGGACATTTATCTATTTTATGCAGAAGGTGGGGTGTGGACTGATGGACCGCCTGTTCCAACCGATTGGATGCACCAATTGAGCAGATGTGCCGACATTGCCCATTTGCGCGTGGGGCAAGACCTGGTTGAAAAGCTCCGCGAGGCAACTAAGGCCTTGATAGACAGATAGCCCTGCGATATTGCACTTCGATGTTATGGGCCGACACGCCAATATAGAAGAGACATCGGCAGCGTTTGCCTGGTTTGGGGCGAAGGTCTTTCCCGTCTCTTCTCCTCTCTATGCGCGGTTTTCGCTGGGGGCGGCGGAGGATGCCGACGTGCTTGCGCTGGCCGCTCACGCTAGGGTGGGGCAGGCTGTGCCTCTGCTATTCCTGGGCGCGGTGCAGTTTCTGTTGTTGAAGGGGGCACGACACCCTCTGGCCGCTTTTTATCCGAGTATTACCCCTACGCCAAACCTGTCCGAGGACCCTTATCCGTACTTCCGCTCTTTCTGCTTCGATTATCGAGACGATATAGAGAAGATTATTTCCACCAGGCTGGTGCAGACCAACGAAGTGAGACGCTGCACCAGCCTGCTGCCCGCTTTCAGTCTGGTAAGGCACGAGGCAGGTGGGAGGCCCCTGGCTCTTGTGGAGATCGGCCCCAGCGCGGGGCTGAACCTGCTGTGGGACCGTTATGGGTATGCTTACAGTAAAAGGTGGGCGGTATGGAGATGCGAGTTCGCCCGTGTAGCTTGCCTGCGAGTTGCGCGGTGAGTTCCGTCCTCCCCTTCCAAAGAGCTTCCCCTGGTATGGCGTGGAATATTCAACGCTTGAGCTAACACAACTTGTGGGTGGTGTGAAGTCGGAGCGGCTGCTGGCCCATTACCAGGCGCACGGAAAGTGGTTGGAGTGGCTAGACGCCGCGACAAGCAAGCGGCCGATGGCAGGGTTCTAGCATGAAATAAAGATGATGTTGCTTGCTAGTGTATCGCTGCGAATGGGTTAGCAGGCAGTATCGTGGGTCGTCTCTAGCTCGTAGTCAGAGCCTTGCAGGTCGCGCCACATCTCGCGGACCTCGCCCAGAAACTGCGTGGTGTTGTTCCATAGCTCCTTTTGCTTCTCGCGCTCAGGCACGAACACCAGCACGGCGACCCCGCCCAGCATCCCGAGCCAGAAGAGAGCGCCCGCCGTCTCGCGGGCGGCGTGGGTGGTGGCGTCAACCGCGTCGCCCACCGCGCCAGTAACGCCCCGTTTAGCAGAGGAGACGGCCCCGCCTACCCCGTGCTTGCCGTCGCGCATCCCCGAAGTGATGTCGCTTGCCCGATGCCTTGCGAAGGTAGCCGCGTCCGAGGCGACCGGTTGGGCCTTGTCCAGAGCTTCTTCGACGCGGTCGCGGGCCATTTTCAGCATATCGGATAGCACGTCGGGCGCTTGCGAGGCGGCATCGCCCATCTTGGGCAGCACGTCTTCTCGGATACGCTGGGCGGTATCGCCTGCGGTCTGAGCCGCTGCCGGTATCACATCTTCACGGGCGACAGTGACAGCTTTGCTGCCGGCCTTCTTCGCGCCTGGTAGCACGTCTTCCAGCACTTTATCAAGGAGCGCCATACCCAGCCCGCGCATGGCGTCGCCGAGCGAACCGGCTCCCCGTTTCGCGGTGTCTGCTGCCTTGCGGGCGCGATCCTCTAGGTCATACTCGTCGGCCAACTTCTCTGCACGCTTCTGGGCGGCAGGGATAACATCTTCGCGCACCCTGTCAGCCGCGTCCTGGGCGGTGGGAATAACATTCTCCCGAACCGCCTGAGCCACCGTTGCTGCGGCGCTCTGGGCGGCGGGTATCACGTCGCTCTTGAGCCTGTCGGCGGCTTTGGGGGCCACGTCCGAGCGAACAGAGTCAATGGCATCGGCCAGCTTCTCTTTGAGCGCATCCAGAAAGTTGCCTACGTCGCCTTTGTCAATGTCGCGTATGCTCTCGGCGGACTTTTCTGCGCGCTTGCGCACATCTTTGGCCGTATCGCCCAGGTCAATGCGCTTGGAGGCTTTGTGCGCTTCGTCAATAGCGTCATTTAGAAGGGCGGACAGGTCCAGGTCTTTGGTGGCCTTACGCGCCTTTTTGCGGACATCGTCCACCGTGTCGCCCAGGTCTATGTTACTCGTGGCCTTCTTCGCCTTCTTCTTGGCCTCATCGAGCAGATCGCCCAGGTTCGCGTCCTCTACAGCTTTGGTGACGGCTTTCGCGCCCTTCTTGCCCTGTTTACCGGCGCGGTCCAAGAGTTGCTGGGCCATCTCCTGGGCGCGCTCTTGCGGAGTAGCCTTGTGGCGGCGGCCAAGCAGCACCAGGATAGCCCCCACAACAGCAGCTACAAAAGCCGCCAGAGCTAGAATGGGCACCAGGTCGCCCTGGTCGTCCTCAAAGTCAAAGTCAAGCGAAGGGTCCAATTCGGTGCCCTGGAACTCGCCATAAGTATTGTCCATGTAGTCCCTCCTGTGCAGGTAATCTGATGCTGTTTAGAGCAAGTATTATGCCGTGAAACAGACTCATAAAATGTAAGGAGTAAGACTAAGCCCTTACGTTTTACGCATTACGTTTTACGAGTCCGTTTCACGGCGCTATGGCCGGTCCCCACCATACGCTGGAGGCTATGATAACGTATAGGCCAATGAGGGCTATGCC
>JBBSGN010000550.1:0-3034 GCA_038254085.1 Chloroflexia bacterium
CAGGCTCAACACGTTCTCGCCGAAGGCCGACAACGTCTTTTCGTGGCCTCTGTACTCCAGCAGCTTGGCGACGGCGGGGTGGTTGTACTTGACCAGCGTAGACTCCATCGTGTCGGGCAGGTCCACGCCCAACTTATAAAAAGCCTCTAGCAACTGTAAGTTCGAATTGAGGTTGATGGAGGGCACGCCGAACATGGTGGCCTGCATAGAGGCGGGCGCGAGGATATCTGATAGCTCCCCTTGTGCCTTGTCGCGCTGCACGGCCACATCGGCGATAATCTTACGCCAGGCTACCTCGTCTATCTTCACGCCCGCCAACTCCATGTCGCCGACAGCGGGTATACAGCGGAACTCTAGCTCGGCCACCTGCTCAAGCCCTTGCTTTTTGATTTCGGGGACTTGCCGCTTCCAAATCGGTATCATTATGAAAGCGTCGCGGGCGGCGTAGTGAAGCTGCTCCTCCGCCAGGTAAGCGTCGCCGTTACCCGCCAGCTTGTAGAACGCCTCGCGTACGCTCTTGTCGAGTGTCGCGCCGATGTACTTCTGGGCGATGGCTTTGAGGGAGATTTCGCGGCTAATGCCTGAAGTCAGCACCCGCTCGGCAAGCATCGTATCGAACAGACCCGACAGAGTGATGCCCACCTGCTGGCGCAGCATCTCGTACTCGAACTTGGCGTTCTGGGCCAGCTTGCATATCTTGTCGTTTTCAAGTATCGGCTTGAGGGCCAGTGGGACCAGCCGCTTGCAGTCCACTATATAGACCTTGTCGGGCGTGGACACCTGCAATAGTAGAAGGTCTACTGTGTGTGGGTCGAGGCCGGTGGTCTCGGTGTCTATGCCCAGCACCGTTTCGTGGGCCAGCATCTCGGCCACTTCGGCCAGGCGCGAAGGGTCTTGTATCAGCTCGTACTCGAACTCATTGTAGTTGCCCGCCGACGTTGTGGCCGGGCCGCCGTTACCCGACAAGGCCCCGCCCAGCTCGCCCCCGGCAAAGAGGTCAGAGGGCACCGACTCGGTTATAGCCAGATCAACTGGGTCTCCATTTTGGATTTTGGATTTTGGATACCCTTTGGGTGTTTGGATTTCGGGGTCGTGGGCTAGGCTGCCCTTGCCATTGCTGCTGCCGTTACCGCTGAATGGGGCGGCATAAGCGTGCCCATTACCGTTGCCGTTGCTTGTTGCCGGGTAGGGTGGCTCTTCGATAGTGACTTCGGGTGCGGGGGGCTTGTCTCGGTAGTCAATATAAAGCTGCCAATAATACTGCTCGCCCCGTTTGGCCCTGCGCTTTTGGGCTTCCGTGCTGTACCTCCCGCCGGAAGCCTGGGCAGAGGCCGCAACGGGTGCGCTATCGCCCGTCGAGAACGGACAGGCGTCGTAGTCGCGCCGGTGGTAGCGGCCACAATCGGGACAGAGGGTGTAGCGGCTCTCAACGTCGAGGGGCGCATAGCAATGCTCGCACATAACGTGCGCCACGTTCCCTTCCCCAGCATCGGCGGGCAGGGCGCTCCACTGTTCGCAGCAAGGGCACCAGGTAGTCATATTCGCGGGCGGCTCATCTTCATCGGAATCTTATTATAACCCTTTCCTCACCCGCACATCACAAAATCCACACCCATTAACTTGTTAACCCGTTGGAACCACAAAGGCACAAAGGACTCAAAGAATTAAAGAACAATAGAATCTTCGTGTCCTTTGTGTCTTTGTGGTTCTAAAAACTGCTATCTACCCGTGACCGCCATCGTGGCTGCTGCCGCTCGCCTGCTCGTCTTTTCCGCCGGGGTTCTCGTGCCCTTTCTCAGAGTGGCCCTTCCCCTGATCGTGGATCACTTCTTTCTCGTGCTGGTGTCCCATTGTTGGTGTCCTCCTATGTAATAATGGGCAAAAGGTATGCCAGTTTAGGAAAACTCACCGCAGTGGCGCAGAGTACGAAGAGGAACGCTAGGGTTATATTGTTTTCTGTGCGTACTCTGCGCCTCTGCGGTGAGTAAATCTCGCTCTACTTACCCCAATTCTGAACAGTTATGCCTCAACCCTTCGACAACGTCCGAAAGCGTGTGCTATAATCGGGGGATTGGTGCTTTTACGAACGTATCCAATAGACGGTTATCATCAAACCCCCGACCTCAATGAGGAGGGAGGAGGCCCTTCCACATGGACTTCGAGCTTTCCGACGAACATAGACTTTTCCGCGACACCGTGCGCGACTTCGCCGATAAAGAAGTGGCCCCAGGCGCGCTAGAGCGCGACAAGACCCACGAGTTCCCCCACGACCTGATAGACAAGATGGCCTCCCTCGGCCTGCTGGGCGTGCCCTTCCCCGAAGAGTACGGCGGGGCGGGCGGCGACACTATCTCCTACGCTATCGCGGTAGAGGAGATTTCGCGAGGCGACGGCTCGCTGGGCCTGACGCTGGCGGCGCACACATCGCTGGGCGCGGCCCCCTTCTACCTGTTCGGCACGCCTGAGCAGAAGAAAAAGTACTTACCCCCACTGGCGAGCGGCAAGATGCTCGGCGCGTTCGGCCTCACCGAGCCGCACGCCGGGTCGGACGCGGGCGGCACCAAGACGGTGGCCGTCCGCGACAATGGCGGCTGGGTCATCAATGGCTCCAAACTGTACATGACCTCCGGGCGCATCTGCGGCGCGATGGTGATCACCGCCAAGACCGATCCGAAGGCCACCGGCTCACGGGGCATCACCAGCTTTATCATAGAGAACCCCACCGAGGGGCTGACTTTCGGCAAGGACGAGGACAAGATGGGCCTGCGCTCGTCTATCACCTCGCCAGTCTTTTTCGAGAACGTGCGCGTGCCCGAAGAGAACGTGTTGGGCGCGGAGGGCGAGGGGTTTAAGGAGTTCCTGGAGATACTGGACGGCGGGCGTATCTCTATCGGCGCGATGGCGGTGGGGCTGGCGCAGGCGGCGCTCGATGCAGGCTTGCGCTACAGCAACGAGCGCCAGCAGTTCGGCCAGCCGATCTCCAATTTCCAGGCGGTGCAGTTCATGCTGGCCGATATGGCGACCAAGCTGGACG
>JBBSGN010000551.1:0-3031 GCA_038254085.1 Chloroflexia bacterium
CCATTCCATGTGAGGGAGATATTAGCACGAGGGAGATATTAGCCATGAACACAAACCTTCGGCTCTCGGTTCCTGCCAGTCCCGCCAGAGCACGCTTACTGGCGATCTCTCTATTTGTGTTGGCTGGGGGTCTGGCTCTTTTAGCCGGTCAGCCCCGAACACGAACAGCCCAGGCTAACCATATTCCCTACGCTGTGGGTACTCCTATCCGTATGCTGTGGGGGATGTATTCGCGGGAGTGGGCGCAGGCAAAATCTACCATTACAACTCGGTAGGCTCCTTTATCGAGGAGCTAAACACCACTAGCGGCAGCCAAGAGGAAACAGGGATGTGCTTTGATGGAGGGGGCAATCTCTACACTACTAACTGGAGTGCCCGCAACATGAGCAAGTTCGACAATCAGGGTGGACTGCTGATGCACCCCTGGGGGAGCTTCCAGGGTCGTCCCGAAAGCTGCGTGGCTGATGCTGCCAGTGCTGGGGGCTATATTTACACAGGGGAAGCCAACGAGGGCGCCTTCATCCGCAAGTTCAACTCTGGCGGGGCGCTACAGGCAGTATATACCCCGGCTGTAGAGAACAGAGAACAGAGGCATAGACTGGATAGACCTGGCCTCGGACCAGCACACCATATACTACACCTCGGTTGGCAGTAAGGTCTTATTTGTTGTAACCTTACAATTTCATCATACAAGCTGGTCCTAATCCCCGCATGCCTCACCCTATCCACTTACCTACCCCAGAGTTTTATATAACGGCTGGCGTGACAACTTACCCTGCGCGCCGTTCTAATCAGTACGGGACGTATAGAGTATAATTCGTCATAGCATATAATATAGTTCCAAACAATAGGGCAATAGGGCATCTTTCCCATGCATTCCGACTCTGACGGTTCTACACCCATGTTCGAAGGCGAGCGCCTGATTGGTGGGCGATACCGCCTCCTTGAAAAAATAGGCGAGGGCGGGGCCGCCGAAGTGTTTCGCGCCCGCGACCAGCGCCTCGACCGCATCGTGGCGATCAAGCTGCTGCGCCCGCAATACATGCACGATCCGGCCTCGCACACCCGCTTCGTGAATGAGGCCAAAGCCGCCGCAGGTCTGGCCCACCCCAACATAGTGGACATCTACGACTTCGGCGAGGGACCGGACGGCAGCACCTTCATCGCCATGCAGTACGTCGAGGGGCAAGACCTCAAGGAGATATTGCAGAGGCGCGGGCGGCTCACCCCCGCCGAGACGATCTCAATAGCCAGGCAGGTCTGCTACGCGCTGGCGGCGGCCCACGCTCAGGGGCTGGTACACCGCGACGTCAAGCCCCAAAACATCCTAATTGACCGGGGCGGCAACGCCCGCCTCACCGATTTCGGCATTGTCAAGGCGCTCTCCGGCCCGGCCCTCACCCAGTCGGGGATGACCTTCGGCACGGCGGCCTATCTATCGCCCGAGCAGGCCACCGGCGAGCCGGTCGGCCCCGCCTCCGACGTGTACGCCCTCGGCTGTGTGATGTATGAGATGCTGTCGGGCACGCCTCCCTTCACCGGCGAGAACCCCGCGGTGGTGGCTTACAAGCAGGTGTGGGAGCAGCCTCGTCCATTGCATGATGTTGTGCCCGAAGTGCTGCCCTCCCTCGAAAGCGTGGTCATGCGCTGCCTGAACAAAGACCCGCGCGCCCGCTATCCCACCACCCAGGCCCTCGCCGCCGACCTCGATGCGATCAGCAACTCGTTCAACCAGCCGACCCAGGCGGTGTCGCTTGGCACGCTGGCCTCGGCTGCTGCTAACGCCGGGGAGTGGACGCCCGCCAACTCGCGCGTGCCCGCCGAGCGGAGCGCGCCTATACAGATGCCTGCCGTTGTGCCATCGAGCAACGGCGGGGCCGTGCCGCCCGTGAGAGCGCAAACGACAGGCTACAGCAGCGCGCCCGTGCCCCATGTCGCCCCTGCTCCACCAGCGCAAGCTACCCCGTATACCGCCCAGCCAGCCAGGAACATGGAGGTCCTGAACGTCAAGGGCTGGCTGCCCGCCTTACTGGTGCTGCTCGGTCTGGGTCTGATGGGCCTGCTCGCATGGCAGGGGGGTTTGTTCAACGCGCTGGGTATCGGCAACGCCACACCCACTCCTGAGCCGGTAGCCACCGCCACCTCGTTGCCACCTTCGCCAACAGTCCACCTGGGCGGGATAATAGTGGGGTCGCCCTTGCCGCCCACCCCTCAACCTCTGCCCAGCAGTACGCCTCTGCCGCCGACCGAGACGCCCACCGGTACACCCGTTCCGGCCCCTCCAACCGAAGAGCCGCCCACCGACACACCTGCCGCGCCCGCCCTACCAACAAGGCCGTCCAGGAAGCCGCAGCCGACCGATACGGTCGAGCAGCCCGCGCCAACGGTCCCGCCACCCGTGCCACCGGGAGCTAATAGCATAACCCTGGAAGATAGCTCTTTCGCTGGGGGCTACAGGCGGCAGGACGGACTGTACCATCGCCGCACCGCCACCTGGGTCTACGGCCAGGGCACGCAGTACAAGACTATGAGCGCCACCTTCAACCTCGACCACGCGCCCGCTGGCATAGCTAATCTGTCTATCGTTGGCCTCGATTCGGAGGACGCGCCCAAGACGCCGATAAGGATAGACCTCAACGGCACACTGCTGTACCAGGGGCCGAATCCCCTGCCGAACGACCTCCCGTCCGGTGTGAACGGCAAGGGCAACTGGGGTTCTTACACCTTCCAGATGGGCGAAGGCATCCTCCAACCGGGCAGCAACACCCTCACCATAACCAACCTCGACCCCAGCGACAAAATCAACGCCCCGCCCTTCTTCATGCTGGACTATGCCACGATCAGTTGGGGGTGAAACGTAAAACGTAAAACATAATGCGTAAGAAAGTGCCCTTATGCATTATGTTTTACGTTTTACAGAGAACCGCTAAAGCCACGCCCATTTATGGGCTGTGGTGAGGCGGATAAAAGGTTGCTCATAGGTTCTCCTTTTGTGGTATAAGGGTTGCAACAGGGAGGCTGAAAGTGCCAC
>JBBSGN010000552.1:0-3030 GCA_038254085.1 Chloroflexia bacterium
AATAACGTGACGCGGGGGCAGACCTCTAAGATTGTCGCTAATACTTTCTTCCCCGGCTGTCAGACGCCGGGCAGAAAGTAACGCTGGACGATACAGCATAAAAGCTGCAATCCGAGGTTGATTGCAGCTTTTATGCTGTATTCTCTTTGTGTAGCTGATGCGCTAAGGGGTGGCGTAGTTGCCGAGCAGCACCATCTGGCCTTTTGGCGTGTTGCCACCCGGCGCTTGCTCCACCGTGACCGCTACGCCTACGTAGTCGCCCAACTTGGAGGGCGCGTTTACGTCGTGGCGGGCGGCTCCGTCGCTACCCGGCTTGAATGTACCGGCTGCCACCGGGTTAGCGCCCTTCTGCGGCGGGAGGAGCCAAAGTTCGTATACCTTGTCTGCGGGCAGAGGCTGTAGGCCATTCGCCCATAGGTGCGCGTCGTTAGTCTGGGGGTTGAGTATCACCACAGCACTGGCGTTCGGCATAGTGTCCAACCCCTTCACCGAGAAGGCGGCATAGCCCGGCGGTATGTTGAGGGTGGACCTGGCGGCGTTAATCTGCGACCAACCCCACAGCCCTAACAGAAGCACGATTGCCGCAGCAGTCGCAAAGAAGAGCGGCATGGCGAGCGTACGACGCCCCTCACGATAGCTGCTCAGGTCGGTAACGCGAGATTGCGTGGCGGCTGCTTCGATATTAGAAGCAGCCGCAGTTGCAGAGGGCGTGGCAGTCTCTGCCGTGCGTGGAGCAACAAGTGCAGCAGGCGCTTCTGTGCCCTTATCCTGGGGGGTGGCAGCAAGACGCGACATCAGCCGATCCTTATGCCCCTTCGGCGGTTCGGCGGGTGGCACCGCGAGGCCAAGCCAAGCTGTAGCGAGGCTATACTGCTGGGCCATTTGCACATGATCGTGGCATTCACTCAATTTTTGCTCAAATGCAGCAGCGTCGGCAGCGTCGAGCGCGCCGAACATGTAGTCGGCCAACTCCGTCTCCCAATTGCTTTCGCTGTCTGTCTCTCTGTCCATATTTAATACGTTTACCTTATTATCTAGTCGTCCCAATTGCCCGGAACTTGTCTAATCGGTCAGAAGGCCATTTGTTTCTAACAGTGTTCGTAGGTTCTGTAAACCCAGTCTCATCCGCGTTTTTACTGTGCCGAGCGGCTGGTCGAGCTTGCTTGCGATTTCGCTCTGAGACAGCCCCCGAAAGTATGCGAGCTCCAATACCATCCTCTGGTTGGGCGCGATCTGCGTAAGCGCCTGGCGCACCACGCGCTGCTGTTCGGCCACCCACACCTGGTCGCCAGGACCTTTGCTAGGATCAGGCTCGATATCCAGCACGCTGCCCAATAGTGGGTCGTCCAGTGCTACCTCGGTGCGAGACTTTTTCCTCAGTTCATCTATGCACTTGTGGTGGATCAGACTCAACAACCAGCTTACGAACTTGCCCTTTTGCGGCGAATAGCTGGTCGGCTGGCTCCACAGCTTCAGAAAGACTTCCTGCACGACTTCCTCAGAGAGCGCCGAATCGTTCAACAACCTCAGTGCTAAACCGAAGCATTGGCGAACATAGCGATCATACAGCGCTTCGAGAGCCGTAGGGTCGCCGTTGGCGATTCGCAGCACTAATTTGTCGTCAGCAACGGGTGATAGGTCTAACATGCGCTTCCACAGCGTCAGGCCTCACCCTTCCGATTGTAGCCCCGGGGAAGTCACAACCGGGAGCTATATGTGAAGTGTTCGTAGATGTTGGTAGAACCAACGAGCAGATTGCCTCGGTTCTTCGCCAAGCACGACCCTCACTACACTTTCGGCAGGGCAAGACAAGCATTCCGCATTGTCTTACGAATAATATACGAAATTATAGCCGAATCAGATTGCGGGCGCAACCATTGGTAGTCGCTAGTTGGTAGACTGCTACCGTCCATCCTTCATCCTCCGAGGTAGGGGTAGTAGGACCATCTACCTAGCGTCCTACATGAAAAGCGCCCCAGATGATTAGCCAGAACTAGGGACAAGAATAGGAGATAGTTACTTCTATCGGGCGGTTGACAGGCGGTTAGCCGTCCGGTAAGATTAGTAGAATAAGCCGTTTAATGCGTCTTGTTTGGAAGGCTGCGTTTGATCGCATTTCCCAATAAAGCCAAATCTACACCAACCGAACCACGAAGCCTAGAACTAGCCGAGCGTCTGCGCTGGGTTATAGGGATAAGGTGGACTGTGGTTGCAGCCTTGCTAATGGTGGGGTTGTTTGGAGGGGCCTGGCGCAGAGACACCCCCGAAACGAGCTACGCCCACATCGGCCTTGCCGTCCTGGTGGCCCTCTACAACATCTTCTATTTCTTTGCCGTCAAAAGGTCTAACTTCGGCCAGGAAGGGTTAGCCTCTGTCTTATGGTATGCCCAGGTGCCCATAGACCTGCTTGTCTTCACGGCTATAGTCCACTTTTCGGGCGGCGTCACGGGGCCGGTGTTTGTTCTCTACTTTCTGTACATATTCGTGGGGCTGGCTATCCTGCCGCCATCGGGGACCTACTTTGTGGCCGGTACAGCAGCCGCGTGCTATGGCGCATTGGCCCTTGTCGAGATGTTTTGGATGAAACCGCCCCAGACCCCGCCCCCCCCGCTTGGCTTATACTCGCCGGCATCGCTAACAGGCCCCTCAGTAATCTACGCCGGTTACTTCCTGACCGTATCCGCCACCTTGATAATCACGGCGTACATCGCCAACTTTTTCGCCCGCCTCTTGACGCGGGACGAGAGCACGATTCGGCAGCAATTCACCGAGATAAACACTCTGTACGCCTTCACACGCGCTACCTCCAACGCGGTCAGCACCGAGGAGGTGATAGACCTGTTGGTGTCAAGCGCCATGAAGCTGGAAGGGGTGAGCGCCTGTTCGCTGCTCACATTTAACGAGAAGGGGGAAGGCCGCTTCGTGGCAACATCCGGGTTGTCTCCGGAGCAGAGAGCGGAGTACGACACAAACTCGCCTCCTGCCCGGCAGACAGTGGTCAAGGCACTCCTTGCTGACGGTAAAGGCGTG
>JBBSGN010000553.1:0-3026 GCA_038254085.1 Chloroflexia bacterium
GCGCCTCCTCTTGCTGACGTCAGACACCAGCAAGGGTGCCGTAGGATCCGCTTTCTTTCAACTCATCCCTCCTCCACGGTTCCGTGGGGTGGTACCGCCCAAGTAACGATCTACGCATAGGGTCGACGGTACGGAGGCCTCGTTCGTGTCCAGCATCACTACCCTGGATTGACCACGTCCACCCTAATACATGTTTGGACGAGCGCGTAAGCAAAGTTTGTCCTATGCGCATGAGAGAATCGCTCTTCGTACTTCCGCTTTCGGCGACGAGCGTTAGACCTTGAAGGCGGATCTGCGTTCGTCGAATGCATTCGCCCTGCGGCGGGTGTGTCGCCAGATCTTGCTTGCCGACCGAAGGGCCTTGCCCGCGCGCCTACAGCGGCTTGCAATAACACTGACCTTTGCGGTCTCGCTCTTTGGCACCTCGCGCTCACGACGGCGTTCATTACCCCCCGGGCGGGTCTCCCGAGTAAGCATTGTGCACCTACGATACGATGCGGGCCAATCTCACTGCAAGGTGTGGTACCGGTAGTTTGTTGGGTGGGGTATGGGGACGAATATGGCTCCAAACAAGCTTGCTCGACTCCCGTAGATACGCCCAAATTTAACCACGAACTGGATTCTCCTGGGGCACAATAGAGTCCTTTCTCTTGAATCAACAAACTTACCGGTAGTTTGTTGAAGGCTTTGGTGTGCCTGCAGTCCGGAGAGTGTCTAACGGATAGGCGCTCTACTAGGAGAGGGAAAAGCTACTGAAAGCAGCGCCGCAACGAGCGGGAGGACGAGAAGGTGGAGCTTATGGAACGGAGAGGACAGTTTCGTTTCGCAGTAAATCACAGAACCTTAGGGACTTGATCCAGAGAAACGCGCTTTCTGGCGAAGGCCAGTCTTTCCAGAGCTGGTCTCAATACGGTCTAGCAGCTTCATTCTTGCTCAAGGATTTCCTTACTCCTCATCAAACGCCATAGTGCATAAGACAAAAAGACAACCGCAACTGAGTGAACAACGACGGTAGCCAGAGCAATCCCGGCGACCCCCAAAAAGTGCGCGAATACGTAATCTAATGTGATGTTGAGGGAAAAGCTTATGAGTGCTCCCCACATCAGCAATTTGTTAGCCTGCAGCGAAGAAATCAGGCGTACGATCAGTATACCGAGCATATAAACGGGGATCTGCAACAACAAAAATACCTGTACGTGGCTTACTAAGCTCGTATCTTCCGCTGTAAAAGCCCCCCGCTGGAACAGCAAGCCGACCAGGGGTTCGGAGAAATAGATCAATACCAGCGTCAGCGGAATCGTTGCTAGCACAATCAAACGGCCGTAGGTCTTGAGGGTGTGCCGAACTCCACTCCAATCGCGCGCGGCTACCATCCTCGAAAAATAGGGTAGTACCGCAGTGCCCAGGGCCAAAGAGCCCACGCCGAATAGCGCTGCCACTATTTTGTTGGCGTAGCTTAGAACGGAAACGCTTCCCGAGCCCAACGTAGCCGCTATAGACTGGTCGACCAAGAACGAGCCGCTGGCCAGGAACTGGCCAGCGAGCATCGGTACCCATTGACGGGCGACTTGCCTGGTAGCGGAATTGCTGCCGTACCAACGCGGGACGAGAGAGAACCCCTGGCGGCGCAGTCCCCACCCCACAAGCGCTATTTCTAGTATGAAGCCAGACTGTACACCTGCCACAAAGGAATAAATGCCCCACGCTTCACCCATTACCAGTATAAAGACGAGCGTCGTTAAGGTAGGTAGGATAGGAGCAACTGCAGTCAAGGCAAAGCGCTCACCTGCGTTGAGAACAGCAGCCCACAAGGTGGTGATACCGACTACGACCAAGACGGGTAGCAAAATGTAGAACAGCAAAAGAGTCAGGGCTAGCTTCTCGGGACTAAAGCCGTGGGCCACGACAGGCAGGATATATGGGGCCGACAGAGCCATCCCAGCTGAAACGGCGATCAAGACGATGGTGCTCCAAGCGGTGACACTCCAGAGTAATCGCTGCGCTGCCTCCCTTCCTTCGTGTTCATGCACCTTTATATAGGTCGGTATGAGCGCGGCGTTGAGCGATTCAGCAAGCACTATAGCCGCAAATTCCGGCAGCAAATACGCGATGAGAAAAGCGTCTAGGGTATCGCCGACACCGAAACCGTGGGCGACCACTACATCCTTCGCAGCGCTGGCAACCTTGCCCAGCACGGCGAAGCTACCCACGACGAGCAGGGCAGCAAAAATGCGGCGATTTACCGACCGCTCACGCCATGCTTTCCAGCGACTTAGCGTCATCTCCAACAAACCGTTCACCTTTGTTCAACCATGCGTTCTGCCGAGAAGGCTAAGCCTTGACCTGAGCAGCTCGAATAACCATTGACCATTTGCACGAGCGTCCAGCGCCAGGAGCGACTTACCATACCCTCAGATCTTGCTGTGGAGGTAGAGAGAACTATAGTGGTAGAGAGAACTATCAGCGCCGCGCATAGGTCTTGCGCAACCCTTTCACAAGGGGTATCCCTCAAACAACGCGACCTCTCTCATAGGTCGTCGGTGGGGACTTCAGCCTGCGCATGAGCTGTTAAACAGATCCCTTATGGGTCTTCTGCGTATCCAGGACGAGTACGACTTCCTTCCTTTGAGTTGCAAGCATGGCGGGATTAGAGAGGACCACTATAGGTGGCAGTCTATAACCGAGGTCCTCTTTGCCAACCGCGCCGGCGCTACGCACAGGCTAGCACGGGCCGATCTCCTCCCCTTTGCCGTAACCCGGACTCGCAGAACGACCTTAGGAGGATTGGCTGCAGAAGGACAGAGGAGATCGGTGCGCAGATCGCGGTAGGCCTCCGAAGCAACACTTGTGGGGTCGAGGGCATTTGCCAAACACCTTGCCAAGCACCTAGTGGGGTCATTGGTTTCGACCTCCATTGGTGCCCGTGGTACCCGGTCGAGACCGGTTCTACTAAGAAGACCTAGCATCTACTCTCTGCCTCTCCTGCTTTTCGGAGTTGAGTACTCCGGTCATCTGCTCTGCTCTCC
>JBBSGN010000554.1:0-3024 GCA_038254085.1 Chloroflexia bacterium
AACCTCCGGCTGCTCCTCGTGGTAGTCTTCTTCGTCATCGGCATCGGCCTCTCCAGCGAGAGGGTATAGAGATGTACATGGCTCCTGTCCAGGTTTTATGGGGTGGGTGTCCCGGCGCAGCCCATCCAACGGGCACACGGTTGAGAGCATCTCGTAAGCGGGGTGGTCGTGGTCCAGGTTGGGTCCCCAGATTAGAGCCTCGCTGTCGTGCAGACGCCGCAGGTGGGTGAGGCGCGTTGAGCGGCCCACCATCGGCACAGCGTGCACGTTGGGGTCGGCTTCCCGTAGCGACTCGAAGATAGCCTCCTCACGGAGCAGCGATGCTACGTCGCTTTGCACTATGGTGACGCGGTAGCCTCCGCGCGCCAGGTGCACCGTGAGCACCGTGAGCAAGCTCGACTTGCCGCTCCCTACCATACCTATCATGTGCAGCAGCCCATCAAGGGTGAGCCTATCTTCGGGGTGCAGCCCCTCTGCGCCCACCCTTCTCATATCAACAGCGCGCAGACGGGCCGACCATGACTGGCCGTAGGCCGCGGTGCCGGGCCTGGCTGTGTTGTCCATCCATGCCGCTGTTGCGCGTAGCTCGGCCAGGCTCACCGTTATAGGCGAGCGGCTGGCACGCCCATCGAGGTCGAGAATGGGTATGGGACTCGAGGCACCTTGCGCAACCTTTTGTCCTATCTCCACCTCCTGGGGTGAACGGCCTTCAAAGAAGCGATATCGGCCGGCAGGCGCGTAGGCTGATGGGCGGGGCGGGCGAGCGGGTGGAGTGCGCAGGGCATCCAACAGCACGACCTTGCGTCCATCGGTCACCGCATTGTCGATCTCGATAATCTGCCCATCGTCGTTGACGCGGTAGAGTGGATACGGCTCGGAGATGTTCTTGTACAGTCGCAGATGCCTCTCCCACGTGTCACGGCCAGATATCCAGCTGAGCCTGTGGCGGGCTATAGCTATAGCCCGCTGGCCCTCTGCGGTAAGTTGCTGGAGCGCAGGGTACGGCTGTCCATTCAGCACCGCCCATGCGGCTGTCGGGTCCTCACCAGGGAAATACTCCCGCATGACGGTTAGCACCATCTCAATATCGAGCATCCGACTGACATCGATGGGCAGCTTTCCGTACTCCGATTCGAGCGCAATAAGATCGGCCGCGACTTGGGCGCGCCAGTTGTCGGCGTTAGCCATTGGTTTTCTCCTCTCCACGTGCGCGGGCTTTGACGGCGGCCACTAAGTCCCCGATGGATATGATATCTATGCCTTCGGTGGTTCGGCGGTTGCGCAGCACCGTCAGGTACTCGCCGCCGTCGGTCAGCCTTTCGTCAGGCACAGCATATATAGCGCGGTCGTACTCGTAGCCGAGGGGAGCCTCTATCCGGAACAGCTTTTTCGCCAGCCGGAAAGCGTGCGTCCAGTCTTTTACGTCCACCGCCCACACCTCGCCGTTGGCGAACACGATGCGCAAGTCGTAAGAGTCGAACCACGGCCAGAGGAGGCACTCTACGCCGAGCGCTCGTATGCGGGTGGCGGCATCAAGCTCGTAGGTCCCAGGGGCCACTATATAACGCCTTATTGCGCGGCATACCCTCAGCAACCCCTTCTTAGCAGGTATTTCCTGGCTGCCTTTAGTGAAGTTTGCTGTCAGCACCGAGCACCGCGTGTCCCCACATCGGAGCACGCCATTAGGCTTTCGCTCAAGCGTCCACCCGCAGTGCCCGCATCGCTTTATCTTGCCCGTGTGAATCGCTGTCTCCGGTACCTGCTCGTATATGTTGTTCAGTTCGGCCCCTACGTTCCCGAACTCGAATGTGGCGCCGAGTAGGTCCTCTAACGGCACGACAGGATGCTCGATGATATACTGGCGAATGGCGGCGTACACCTCTGGTTGCCTGCGGGCTTTTGTTTCGCGCAGTATGTTCAGCATCAGCCGCTCACCAAGCTCCGTCTCCGCGTCACCTTTGGCGATAGCAAGGTCCCGGCACAGCTCGCTCGGCATATCGTCGTCCAGTAGCGCGGAGTCCATGCCGTACAGTATGCCACTGGAGATGCCCGTGAAGCGCAAGGGCCATTGGTCGATGGGACGTCTGCACCACTGGAGGGCTTCCATGGTGCTGGACGGAGGCTTGATACCGCGCACAATGCACTCGGCAGCAAGCATGTTCAGACCCCGCTGCCAGGCCACTGGATAAGGCGCTCGGAGTGGTACGCCCTCTTGAACGTCGTGGCATATCTTGGTGAGGCCACTTGCCAACAGGGGCACTATCTCGTCGGCTGCTGCGAACTCTACATCGGGGTCGTGGGTAGATAGTGGTGCCACCCCGATCAAGGCCATTCCCGCATTGGTCAGCCGTAGTGAGCGCGGACTCGCATCCCACCGCACGTAGCGATTCTTCAGTTTAGTGAGCTGGCGGTGGATGTTCGCCCGCGAGCCGCTCTGTAGACCCAACCCTTCAGCGAGCTCCGCCAGGGTCGGTGGTTGACCGCTCTGCGCGGTCGTCAGGGTTTCTATAGCCCGCAGCAACCGCACATCCGACTTCGTTGGTTCGGCCATAAGCTACCTCGTACAACAAATGATTCTGTTGATACAACATTTGTTGTAGACATTATGTGGCAGGGAAGCGGGCGTGTCAAGAGGGCAGCTGTGTTTGGTGGAAAAGTCTGGAAGCATAGAAAAACAAACAACCGGCGAACATCCGGCTGCGCTTGTAGCGTATTTGCTTGCGGATGCGGCTTGTGGGCCATTCCGCACCTTTCTGCACAAACGGAGTGGGTGTATGCCACTCTAAAACTATCTGCTCATATTCCAATCTCTCTGGCATAATTCGAATCTTTGTAAGTTCCCACAATTGTCAGTCTAGGCTCGGATAAAGTATGCGCGAGGAATAACAGAGTTCTCTGGTAGCACGTCGGAGATGTCATATGGTTCAAGGACGATTCTGCGTTGGTACCTTGATGAGATTATGCGCCTATCCATACCCCACTGCGTGATGAAGACCATTTAGACAACTCACAAAAGGGAGAGTC
>JBBSGN010000555.1:0-3021 GCA_038254085.1 Chloroflexia bacterium
CCGCAGTGCTTCTTCCTCACCAAAGTCTACTGCAGAAGTAGTGGTTCTTCCGAGTACCACGGGTAAGCGAGGTCAGGGTGTTAATCTCGTCCCACCACAGGAGACGGTCCCGCCCGACGTTCTAGAGCCGCCAAGATCCCCTCCGAGGGCAGATGCAAGACAGCCATCAATAACAGGGCCGACTGATGCTCCGCCGGTGCTCCACTGAAACCAGGAAACGTCCCTTCGGTGAGGATAGAAGAGATCCCACCAGCGGGAGTAGGAGATGTGCCGACAGCGGAAGGTGTCACGTCGGATACGTGAGGGGAGCTAGCATGGCAGCGTCGAAACCGTAGAGCGGTTCGGAGAGCCTGCTACCCGGGGTACTCGCCGTGCTCGGCCAGGTATGCCTTCACCTTTGGCGTCTGAGGGATGACGAAGGGGCCTACCGTTCCTCCTGCGGCCTGATGCTCCAAGTCCTTCAAGAGATCTTCGTCTACTTGCTTCGGTGTCACTTCGTCGATTGGCACCGCTTTGGTACGCGTGCCGATCCACACCCCTACGACGTGCGGCAGGTCCTCCACGATGACATTATGGCGAACCTGGAGATCTCGGCCCCTGCCGAACCCCGGGACCCCTATTACCCAAGTCGTGTCTTCGTCGGTCAGCCGCTCCCTGGGCACCCACTCGATCTCGTCGGCGACTTGGACCACGACCTTGCCCTGTTTGGCGGCGTATACGTGCATCACTTCGTGGCGTAGCTCCGCCTCGGTTTCTTCTTGCATCTCGCCGCTAAGGTCCATAACCACATCCAGAGCGTTCAGCCTGGGACCTCCCACCTCGGGTATCCGAAAGCCTCCTCCTGCGCTGCCCTCCACGCCCATGAACTCGCCCGGCTCCGCCCGGATGTACTCCGGCAGCTCTTCGTTCATCTTCCGAAACTCCACAAGTTCCTCCGGCGTCATGCCAGCCTTCCCGACCCACACCAAAGGGTATTCCCGGTTCGCGATCTCCCTGACCAACGCTCTCACCTGGGCCAAGATCTCCGGCTCCATTCTCTCTTCCAACACGATCTCCTCTTGCCTCATTGCAACCCGGGCTAAGAGCGTGTTATGAACTTGGGTGAAAACCGCATTGGAATGCGGATTCTCCGGTTAGACCGATCCACTGCGGTTCCCCGTTTTCCGCATTCCCAAGCCGTTCCTGATCGAGTTCATAACACGCTCTAAGACCCGTCCCTCGCAACCCTCGCCCTCTCGAAGCTGCTCAACCAAGGAATACCACACGCTCCTCGCCTGGTCCTTCGGTAGCCCCCTTCGCACCAACTGGCAGCCGACATAGAAGTTGCGAATAAATAAGCCAAATGGCCGATCACGGGCTCCTCCTCTAGGAGTATGCTCCTTTTATAACGTTTAGTTGCAGGAGGAAGGAGGCAGAGAAACTGCGGGGCAGGGTCAACAGCAAACTCAAAGAGATGGTCAGGCTCAAAAGACTCGCACGGACTACCAGGAGAGACTCCAAGAGCTAATAGACAAGTACAATTCGGGGTCTTTGAATATCAACCTCTACTTCGATGCCCTCATCGAGATAGCCCAAGAGTTGACTGAGGAAGAGCAGCGCAGCATCTCTGAAGGTTTAAGTGAAGAGGAGTTAGCGGTCTTCGACATCCTCACTAGACCGGATATGTCGCTGACAGACAAGGAGAAGATAGAGACGAAGAGGGTTGCTAGAGATCTCCTAGATGTCTTGAAGCGGGAGAAGCTCGTGCTGGATTGGAGAAAGAGACAGCAAGCACGAGCTTCTGTAAGGGTAGCCGTTGAGGAGAGGTTGGACAGCCTTCCAGACACGTACACTGACGAGATCTACTGGAACAAGGTAGATCAGGTCTACCAGCATATATATGATCATTACTATGGCTCCGGTAAGAGTGTCTACGCTGAAGCAAGTTAAGCTCTTCGACACCTAATCCCAGAGAGTTACGCTACCTTCCGGGTCAATAACTAGAGGTTCACCACATCTAGGGCAGGGGCCAGGAGAATTCCAGATGTTCACAGGATGTGCCTTGGCCTTAGGGCAATGCGGTTCTTTCGTACCCAACTCCGGCCTGTGTACTTGCCACACGACAACGTCATACAGTTCACGGCATACACCACAACTGATCGTGGTGGTGGTACCAATCATCCCTGCGTCATCGCCCCCAGAGACCTCAGCGAGGTATCCGCAAGATTCACACTTGAAGGTGTACAGTTCCCCCATCTACAATGCCCCCTTCTTCAGTCTCTATGAGATTTCCTGCCTTTTGACCTCAAGATACTCAGGAGACCTCCCCGACTATCCTCACACTGCCTGATCCTAACAACACGCAGGCTGTGCATCCCACAGCCAACCTTCCAGAGTCGAGACGTTCAGCGAATCTCTGCCAGCAGCCAAAATATCTCTCCCACCTTCGAACTTACTAGCTATCTTACTGTTGTGTCCCGTCTAGGTGGTAGCTTACCTGACTGATGCAGCCTAGATGCATTCGACACTAGGCAACCAACTTCAAACTCGGAAAATTCTGATAGGCACATTCTCCAAACAACTCCTTAGCTTTACTATCGTAAGCTCTGGCACCGTCCTCCGGGGAATCAAAATATCCTAACGGTATGCTCTTGTAGTTGTATCCTATTCTGGCTGCCCACTTATTCCTACGTCTATCCCAACTAACACCTTTATAGGGTGATGTGGTAGGTCTTCCTCTACGAGTCCTGTTAGCAGCCCTGTTCATGTTGTTTTGTGCCCTAGTCCCTGCTCTTAAATTAAATCTTCTATTGTCGAGGCTATCCCCGTTGATATGATCCACTGTCTTCCCCGAAGGATCATCTGTCAGAAACCTATGTAAATATATCTTTCCCTGCTTCTTGCCTTTGCCATTCCAAACCTTCCTGTAAACGTAAATTCGTCCCTTACCGTTGTCACTGGCAGGTCAATGTCTCGAATGTTGTGGGTTTGGTTTTCCTACTGCTTCGAGGGCATCCATCGCGAGGTAACGCTTCAACGCCC
>JBBSGN010000556.1:0-3010 GCA_038254085.1 Chloroflexia bacterium
CGCGGACGTACCGCACAGCAACCCCTTCTGGTTGTACGTGGAGCGCGTGGCTCTGCACGGGGTAATCAGTGGCTACAGCTGCGGCGGGCCGGGCGAGCCGTGCCCAGGCACCTACTTCCGCCCGGGCAACAACATCACTCGCGGCCAGTTAGCCAAAGTGGACGCTCTCGCCAAGGGTTACAGTGATGTGATACCCAGCACCCGGCAGACGTTCGCGGACGTACCGCACAGCAACCCCTTCTGGTTGTACGTGGAGCGCGTGGCTCTGCACGGGGTAATCAGTGGCTACAGCTGCGGCGGGCCGGGCGAGCCGTGCCCAGGCACTTACTTCCGCTCGTTCAACAACGTGACCCGTTCGCAGACGGCCAAGATAGTTACCAACACCTTCTACCCGAACAACTGCCAACCTTAGCAAGAAGCAAATAAAAACAACTCCGACCGTTAGGGTCGGAGTTGTTTTTATTTGCTTGGGACTAGCTGCTGACTGCTAACTCGGCCGCGACCGCGGGCAGTTTGCGGTTGGCCGCCTCGATTCGCTCCAGCGCTTTGGAGAGGTTCTCGGCAGAATTGGCGAAGGAGATGCGAATATAGCCCTCTCCGTACTCGCCAAAGGATGTGCCGGGTAGCACGGCCACGTCCGCCTCGTTCAAGAGATAGTCGGCATATGCGCGCGAGTCGAGGCCGGTGTCGGTGATGTTGGGGAATGCGTAAAAGGCCCCTTGCGGGCGGTTGCAGCGCAGGCCGGGCACTTTATTCAAGCCCTCATATATCAGGTCACGCCTGGACGCGAAAGCCGACAGCATAGCGTTGATTTCATCGCGCGGGCCGGTGACCGCCTCTATAGCCCCACGCTGGCTGAAAGTCGAGGTGCAAGATACGCTATTGATTATCAAACGGCTGATGTGGGGAACCATCTCGCCTGGGAAGATGCCGTAACCTAGCCGCCAGCCGGTCATGGCGAACGTCTTGGAGAAGCCGTCCAGCAGCACCGTGCGCTCCATCATGCCTGGGAAGCTCATAATCGTGTGGTGCTCGCCTTCGTAGACGATCTCGCTGTATATCTCGTCGGCCAGCACCATAATATCGTTCTTGACTGCTATATCGGCGATGGCTCTCAGATCGTCGTAGGTGAGCACGCCGCCGGTGGGGTTGTGGGGCGAGTTGAGGATAACCAGCCGTGTCTTGGGCGACACTTTACTTTCAAGCTCGTCCAGGTTGATGCGGAAATCACGCTGCTCGCTCAACTGCATCGGCACAGCCACCCCACCCATGAAGTTGATCATCGACTCGTATATCGGGAAGCCGGGGTTGGGATAGATCACCTCGTCGCCCGGTTCGATCAGCGCCATGATGGTGTAGAACATGATCGGCTTGGCCCCAGGCGTAACTACCACGTTGTTCGGGTCAAACTTGAGACCCCGGTTCTTTCCGGCATAAGCCGCCAGCGCCTCACGCAGCTCGGGCAGGCCGGTGGCCGGGCCATAGTGCGTATACCCCTCTTGCAGCGCCTCGCAAGCAGCCTGGCGCACGTTGGCCGGCGTATCAAAGTCCGGCTCACCAATCTCCAGGTGGATAATCGGCTTACCCTGCGCTTCAAGTGCCCGCGCCCGCGCCGCCACCTCGAAGGCCGTCTCCGTGCCCAGCCTGTACATCCTCTCCGCAAGCTTCAACTTCATTGTTGACCCTCCTGTGAATAAAACGTAAAACGTAAAACATAAATAACAGCAAAAGAATCTCTGCGTGGTCCTCTGCGCTCTCTGCGTCTCTGCGGTGAGTTATTCACGTTTTACGTTTTACGCATTACGTTTCAGTTCCGCCACTGTGTCCGCGTCCAATCGCTTCAAGACGGCCACCAGCAGGCGGGTGGCGTTGTTGAAGTCGTCCAGGTTTATGATAGAGGCCGCCGAGTGTATATAGCGGGCTGGAATGCCGATGTTGATAGCCGGCACGCCGTCGGAGGCGAGTTGGAAGCGCCCGCCGTCGGTGCCGCCCGCCGATACGCTGTCGAACTGGTATGGGATGTTCTCCTGCTCTGCCACGTCTACGAACAGATTACGCAGCTTCAGGTTGGGTATCAGCGAGCCATCATAAATCAGAATGACTGGTCCCTTGCCCAGCTTGCCCTGCGCTTCGTGGGGCTTCACGCCGGGCGTGTCGCCCGCGATGCCCACGTCGAGCGAGATCGCCACGTCGGGGTCTACCAGGTGGCCCAGGGTGGCAGCGCCGCGCAGACCGACCTCTTCCTGCACCGTCGCGCCCGCGTAGACCGTGTTCGGGTGGTCGTCGCCAACTTCCTTGAGCGCCTGCACCGCCAGCGCCGAGCCGAAGCGGTTGTCCCAGGCCTTAGCGAGCAGCATCTTGGGGTCTGCCATGATCGTGAAGGGGCAGATCGGGATAATGGGGTCGCCGGGACGCACGCCTGCCTCTTTCGCCTCGTCCTTGCTGAGCACGCCTATGTCTATGAACATGTCGTTCTTTTCGACCATCTTCTTGCGCTCGTCCTGGGGCAAGATATGCGGGGGCTTGGAGCCGAACACACCAACCAGGTCGCCTTTATGCGTCCGTACAGTCACGCGCTGGGCGAGCATCACCTGCTCCCACCAGCCGCCGAGCGTCTGGAACTTGAGAAAGCCTTCGTCCGTGATCATTGTCACCAGGAAGCCGACCTCGTCCATGTGCCCGGCAATCAGCACGCGGGGCGCGTTGTCCTTGTTCACCCCATTGCCGCTCTTGTACGCCACGATAGACCCCAAGTTGTCGGTAATAACCTCTCCGAGCGGGGCCAAGTATCTTTGCATAACCTCCCGCACCGGCCCTTCCTGCCCAGGCACGCCCGGCGCTTCGGTCAACTCCTTCATCGAGAAACTCCTTTGAGACCCCTTGCTTTAGCTATGGGGTAGGTGCACAAAAGTTCGCCTTTAGGCCCGTTCTGTGGTATAATATTAGTGGGAAAGGCACTCTCCTTGTGAGAGATAACTGTTTTTCGACTTTCGAGTCGGCCCACCTTACC
>JBBSGN010000557.1:0-3010 GCA_038254085.1 Chloroflexia bacterium
CTGCGCTCTCTGCGCCTCTGTGGTGAATTCTTCCAGGGGCAAGTTGCGCGTTTGCTTGCAAGATGTTCTGCGCCGCCTGGGCCTAACGCGCCGCAGTCACCGACTTTGACGGCGCACTGCCCTTGCCGCTCAATTCGCCCTCTTCATCGTCCAGGATAAAGGCAGGCAGAGTGAAGAAGAAGGTCGCGCCCTCGCTCGGCTTGCTTTCTACCCAGATGCGTCCTCCTTGCGCTTCTACCAACGCTTTGGCGATAGCCAGCCCTAGGCCCGTGCCCGCGCCGCTGTCGGCTTGCACCTTCTCAACTCGATAGAACTTGCTGAACAGTTGGGGCAGGTGCTCAGGCGCGATACCGATGCCGTTGTCCTCGACGCGGACGACCACTTCATGCCCACCGGCATACGAAGCGCTTACCTTTACCACATCGGCACCGGAGTATTTGGCGGCGTTCTGTAGTAGGTTGACCAACACCTGCTCCACACGGCGGGGGTCGGCCTCGACCACAGGTAATTGCTCGCTCAATTGGCAGTCGAAGCGCATCTGCGGGTAATGGTTACCCACGCGCTCCACGACCTCCTTGCAGAATCTCCACAGCAGGATAGGCTCCGGCATGATAGGCAGGCGACCCGCCTCTATGCGTGTCATTTCCAACAAGTTCTCCACCAGATCGGCCAGTTTGTCGCTCTCACTCGCTATGATCGTGAGGAACTCCTGCCGAGTCGTCGCGTCCCAGTTGCCGTCGGAGGCCAGGAGGGTGCGCGAATAGCCCTTTATCGAAGAAAGGGGCGTGCGTAAATCGTGCGATACCATAGATACGAACTCGTCCTTGAGACGGTTGGTCTCGCGCAGGGCGGTGGTCTCGGCGGTCTCCTTGATGAGGCGGGTGTTCTCTATAGCCACAGCCAGCTGGTCGGCCAGGCCCTTGAGGATGGCCGCATCCTCTTCATCGAACGCATCGGGCAGGTCGCTAATAACTTGCAACAGGCCCAGCCGCCGTGACCCCAGGCAAATCGAGACCACCAACAGCGACAACACACCTCGCTCGGCCAGCGAGAGGACGCTGCGTTGGGAAGCAACGCGAGTGTCGCTGCATATAAAGGTGTCGGCCCCACCAAGCAACTCTTTCTCCCCGCGAACGCCGACATCGAGAGCGGCGCGCTCGCCGGACATGGAGGTTTCCGAGTAGACCGTGTTGAGCAGTGTGCCCGTATGCTCGTCCAGGAGTGTAATGCTCGCCCCGGCGTGCTTGACTATGCGATCTATCCCGCGCAGCGCAGTCCGAAACACATCATCCAGGTCGAACGAGGAGCTATTGATCGAGCGGGCAAGCTCGTTCAGCACCTGTAAGCGGGCGGCCTTGCGCTCGGTGTCAGCCAGCAAGATGGCGTTCTCGCTGCTCTGCCTCAGAATGCGCTGCGAGGCTCCACGCACGATAGTGAATAGTGACACGTACAGGAAGGCAAAACCGAACGCAATGCTCGTCCACAGGTAACCGTTGGTGGCGTTTATCCTATCCCGCAGCTCGTCAATCTCGTAGTATCCCTCGAATGCCCCGCTCACTTCGTTCTCGCCCGGCAGTTTGAGTGGCGTATAGACTTCCAATAGCTCGCCAAATGCCTTCTCATTGGCGTTCTCGGCCTTTTCCAGGGGAGAGATGTCGGAGGTGGCAACGCCATCGAGGGACTCGGCCAAATCTCCGCTAACGGGATAGCGCTGGCCGATGAGATCGGGTTTGTCGGAGTAGGCGATCATGCCCTGACGATTCCATATCTTAACGCGTACCAACCCAGAGCCGCTCAGATAAGACAGGGCGCCATCAATATTCTTGAACTTACTGCTGTTAGCGCAGTCCTTCGGGGTCTGGGTGCCGTCGCAAACTCCCTTCTCAAGAATCTCTTTGGAGATCACCAGGCCCACTACCGGCGGCACGAGCGACGATACGACTAGCTTTTGTTGGTCAATAGCCTGCTGCTCAAGATAGTGGGTGATACCATATCCCACGAGCAGTCCTATCACAATAAAAAGCGCCAGACTGGTCAGCGAGAACCTGGCGAGCAATGTCAGTTTGGGCATCGGTTTCTCGCTAATCCTCGGTCCTCGGAACCTGAAACCTGTAGCCGAATCCCGGCTCGGATACGATAAATTGTGGGTTGGACGGGTCCTTTTCAAGCTTCTGGCGCAGCGAGCGAATGTAAACCCACAGGTAGCCGGTCTCGTCCCGGTACTCCGGCCCCCACACCCGCGACAGCAGATCAGTGTGGGGTATTAACTTGCCCGCTTGTTGGGCCAGTTGCTGCAACAGCTTGTACTCAGTGGGGGTGAGCTTTATCTGCTCGCCGTCGCGCTCCACTCTGTGTCTCACGAAATCAATCTCCAGGTCGCCCGCCTGTAGCGAGCTTTGCGCCTCCTCACGCGATGACGACTGGCTGCGGCGCAACAAGGCGCGAATGCGCGCCACCAGCTCATCGGGATCGAACGGCTTGGTCAGATAGTCGTCCGCTCCCAGGTCGAGGCCATGCACCTTCTGGGCCTGCTCGCCCATGGCCGTCAGCATGATAATCGGCACATGTGACACCTCACGTATACGCTGGGTTAGGGCAAAGCCGTCTATTCCCGGCATGGTCACGTCCAGCACCACTGCGTCGGGCGCGTCCGCAGCCAGATGTTCCAGAGCGGCTACGCCACTGCTGGCTGTATTGACCTCAAATCCGGCACGCTCCAACGTAACCCGCACTAATCGTAAGATGCGCGGGTCGTCGTCAACCGCCAGGATGTTCGCTCTCAATTGCATTGGGGAAGCCTTTGGTCCTCGCCAGCCATCAAACAGAACCCATCAACTAATATACACCACCAGGTAACACTCCTCAACATTGGTCTTCTAAAAAACCTTAAGGCCATCTTAAGGAGGCCCTATAGACCCTTCAGGTGTTTCTCAGGGTAGACTTGCTAAGATAAGCATACACGACGGCAATCGGCACAGCACTCGAAGACCAAGTGGCATTTAGGAAGGTA
>JBBSGN010000558.1:0-3010 GCA_038254085.1 Chloroflexia bacterium
GTCAACGATGTCACGCTCGTCCCACTCATCGGGGACCTCTACCAAGAGAGCCCCGGAATCGTGCTCGAACAGAGTGTAGCTAGACTCCGGCTCCGGGGCTTCTTGGGGCAGGGAACCTCCCTCATTTGGGACGCCCGGCACGAATCTCCAGAGCATAATTCCTACCGCCACGAGGAGCCCGGCCGCTATGATGACCCCCTGGAGTACATCTCGATGCTGCTTTCCTCCGTTCTGATTTTGCATAGCCGCGCTACCTCGGAGAGTCGTTTGCGATGTCGGCAACCGTTCGCCCCGCTTGAGCCGCGATCGGCGACGCAGCGTGCTCTCCGCAAGCGACGCTCGAAGCTACTGGTAGCTTGGCGAGGCTATCAAGAAGATTAGCAGCGCGCCCGAAGCAACGACCAATACAAGTATCTTGAGAGCGAGTAGTAGTTACGTAAACCGCTGCATCATGTTCCGGGTGTATTCGGCAAGGCGTGGCCGACGACGGCTGGATATTTTCCTCGATGGGTCGATCTCCACCGTTGGTTCTCCATCTCTGCACCATTACGGAATTTTACAGAACACTCGACCGAGAAGATATGGAACCAGCGCCACAGCCTAAACATAAAAGAACGCTCCGCTAATAGCGGGAACTGTTGCGGCAGTATCTTTCTGGCTATTTCCAAGACGGCTTACCTCTAGCAACGCGAATTCTTTGACCGATTGCTGAGGATCAAATATTCCGCTATCGTTGATTCGAGTGTATAGTGATATTGAATACGTAGACCCCAATAAGTTGGGGGCGTAGGAGGAAGGAAAGATCATGGCGAGGCCATCGAGTCTCATCCGATGGAGCGGACCAGCGAGCATGATGGGAGCTGTGCTGTTGGTCGTACAGATCGCCCTCTCCTCCATATTGGGACCGGCCCAGGGTACTTCAAATCTCTATGAGATCTACAACCTGCCCCTCTTTGTGCTCTACAATCTGCTGTTCGATGCTGCGCTGCTGCTCTTTGCAATAGGGTTGGTGGGGCTCCATGCTCTACAAGCGAGCCGCTCTGGATGGCTGGGAAGGATAGGCTCGTCCCTGGCCTTGATCGCGGCTGTGTCGCTTATCATCAGCGCTTTCGCCGCCATTATGGTAGGTCTGTGGCCGAGCTTGTATGTCCCGCTGGCATTCTTTACGCAGCTGTTGGCAGGCGTCTGCCTGGTTATCGGCTTGACGCTGACCACCGTGCGAGCGACCGCGCTGCGGGACTTGAGGACCTCCGGCCTGCAGTGGCGAGGGATTTTCCTGATCCTTGCGGTCGGTTTGGGAGCAGCGTTACTCTCCGACGTGCTCGAGAGAATCATAACCAGCTCTTACCTAGGCTTGAAGGGTAACCACCTGCTGCACGTGCTGGTAACGATCCCCGTGGCCGCATGGGTCGCGCGCAAGATCGGTACGACGCCCGTGTTGTACGGGTTACTAGTAGGGCTGATCTCTGGAATCGCCAACCAGATCTTCAACCACTCCATTCTGCAACCCGGGACGATGCGCTGGTACGAGATCTTGATAATTCTAGTTTCGTGCCTGGTGGCCGGGGGCTTGGGAGGCATCATAGCCCGCTCCACTCTGGCCGAGCAAGAGACGCTCTACCGGGCCAGCCAGGCTATCGGCGTGGTCGCTAGCCTACAGGATATCGTCGACGCTATCGGCGAGCACCTCGCCGACCCGCAGGTGAGCCATGTGACCTTATGGCAGGATATCTCCGAGACGGAGGACGATGCATCGGTGGAGATCTCGTTGCTGGCCGTATGGATGCCGCTGGCGGCGCGCTTCTGGGGACCCGGGGTCTGGCGGAGCGGTCTGCGTCTCGGTACTACTCAGGTGCCGGCGTTGAGGAACCTCCGCCGGCAGTCACGGCTGGTGCTCCAGACGAGCAAACTGCCCGCTCTCGAGCGCGCCGTATGGGAGCATCAGGGTATTCGCTCCGCCGTCCTGCTACCGCTAGTCGCTTCCAGCGGCACGCGGCTCGGGTTGCTGATGGTGGCGTCGCGGAGTTATGGCCTTTCTAAGGTCAAGGAGCGTACCTACTTGACCATCGGCGCGCAGGTGGCGCTGGTGTTAGAGAACCTTCGTCTGGTCGAACAGGCGCAGCAAGCCGGCGTGTCGAGCGAGCGCCAACGCTTGGCGCAGGAGATTCACGACACGCTGGCTCAGGCCTTTACGAGCATCGTGATGAAGCTCGAAGCAGCGGAAGGAGCGCTGCCCTCCAACCTGAGCCTGGTGCAGCGGTTCCTCGACCAGGCGCGGAACATCGCGCGCGAGAGTCTGGTCGAAGCGCGGCGCTTGATGTGGGCGCTCAGGCCGGAGTCGCTCGAACGCTCCTCGCTGCCCGAGGCGCTGGCGCATCTCGCCGAGCGCTGGGCGGAGGACTGCGGCGCCACTGCAAGCACCACCGTCACCGGCACTCCGCACCCCCTTGCCCCCGACACCGAGGTCACGCTGATGCGGGTGGCGCAGGAGGCGCTTACCAACTGCCGCAAATACGCGCAAGCTCGCCAGATCACACTAACCCTCTCCTATATGAACAATCTCGTCGCGCTGAACGTTCAGGACGACGGCGTGGGCTTCGACCCTGCTCAGCTGCATCCAGACTCGAGCGATCAAAGCACGGGCGGGTTCGGGATTATGGGTATGCGCGAGCGAATCGAGCAGTTGCGCGGCACGCTGCTGGTCGAGAGCTCGCCCGGAGAAGGTACCACGCTGATGGTCGCGATACCGGTGGCCGCGGATAAACGAACGGTCGGGAGCACAGAGGCCGCAGAGGCGTCTCCACTATTACGAAGGGAGACCCCATGACGGAATCCATTCGACTATTGATCGTCGACGACCACCCGGTCGTTCGAGACGGCTTGCGGGACATGCTCGCTAGCCAGCCCGACTTCGAGGTGGTGGGGGAGGCGGCCAACGGCGTGGAGGCCATAGCCATGACGAGCCGTCTGCAACCCCAAGTCGTCCTGACGGACCTAGCGATGCCGCAGA
>JBBSGN010000559.1:0-3009 GCA_038254085.1 Chloroflexia bacterium
CATCGTACAGTAGCCTTGCTTCCGGGGGGACTGTTGTGTCGCCCACAACGGGTAGATTAAGCAGCCGCCGCAAGGCAATTTCTGTCGTCGCCCCCACAGTTATCGCTAGAAGGTAAATAGGACCGAACCAGAGAAGATAGTCGCGGAACTTGATCAGAGCAACAGGCAAGTCCACTTATTGGGCTGCTCGCCCGGTGTGCGATATGCCTGGCACATCGGCAAGGCACGCCGACTCTCGCCGGCTCGTATCTGTGTGGTGGCTGATAACAAAGCGCCCGGCGCTATAGCCTGTGGAGCGAAGCAACATGCTTAGGGCACATCCTCCGGCCCCTTGTCTACATGAGCCTGGTAGAAGGCACGTATCTTGTCGTACTCGAATTGGGGAAAAGGCTGGACGTAGCCCCAGGCTGCCATCTCGATGGGAACAGTAAGCTTCGAATAGGGCGTGATCACCAATTTTACCTTGCCATACTTGGCGGGTGGCAAGCTAGTATAGGCATCGCGCAGCTTTTGGATTACGTCCGTGGCAAGTCCCGGCTTGTAGTACAAGACAACGGCTCCGTGCTCGAGACTGTGGACCAGTTTGCCTTCCACAACCTCTTGTTCGGTAAAACCATAGTCCGCCGTAGTGCCATAGTGAGTGCCGGAGGAGGGCGGGTAGGATTTGTAGGCGATAGGCGTTCCCTCGGTCACGTGTGCCTTGCCTTCGTCCGGCACGACTGTACCGGGTAACAGGGATCCCTGGGTGAGCGCAGGAGCGGTTGCGCCCGCTGGGTTGCGAGAAGGAGGGCTTGCGCTACCTGGTAGAGAGCCTATAACGGTCCCAGCGGTAGGTACATCGCTTACATTGGGGCTGTTTAGTCTGCCGATAAGAAACACCACCGCAACAATACCAACCAACAGAACACTAATCAGCCCACCCACCACGAAAGGAAAGGGGTCTCGTTTGGGGGGGAGAGAGTCTGCTGTGGAGCGCCGTTGCGACCCTGCCTTCTTTGGAGCTGAAGTGCTTTGTAATGGGCCGCTCTGTTGAGTGAGTGTCGTAGGCAAGTCGCTCTCAGCGCCTGGGGCATCGCTCCATTCGGCTTCAGTCCTAACGCGGCGCGCCGGTGGTCTGGTTCGTGGAGATTCATTCATCCAGTCGTTTACCTCACAGGTGGAACAGGTGGGTTAGACGTGCCCGCGCAAGTTAGTTCCCTATCTTCTTGTAGATGTACAAGGTTACTTTCCGGTACTCCGAGGAGCAATCACTGACTCATGATCATATCCAGATATCTGTCCATCATCTGCCCGGGTATACCGCCAGTCTGGACGGCCTTGATAATGCCGTCCTTGCCCACGAACAGGTGGGTCGGTATGCCGCTTACAAAGTATTGTTGGCCCACTGCGTTGTCGGTGTCGAGCACGAACGTCCAGTCGTAGCCGTTGCCTGTAACGAACTGCTTTACTGTGTCGGCGCTTTCGGCAAGGTCTACTCCCACGATCACCAGGCCCTTATCCTTGAACCTGGCATACCGCTGCTTCATTTCGGGCATTTCGGCACGGCACGGCGGGCACCACGAAGCCCAGAAATTGATCCACACGGGCTTGCCCCGCAAATCGCTCAGTTTGAGCGGCTTACCGTCCAATGTGTTCAGAGCGAAGTCGGGCGGGTAACGCCCTTTAATTGGGGCGGGCGGCGAAGCAGCGTTATCTCCAGTGTTGCCTGAATTGCCGGCGGCTGGAACTGCTAACGCATTTTGTCCGGCAGTGTTGGGCTGTAAAGGCCTCCGTTGCATTTGCAGCAGCAAGACCGCCACCAGCACTATGAGCACGCCCGCCAGACCGCCCGCCGTTATCCCAAGCCAGGTGCGTAGAGGGCTTCTCTGTGCGTAGACGGGGGTGTCCCACTCTGGTTGCCACTCCCAGGGCACGTCCACCACCACGGCACGTGGGCGCACACGGTAAGGAAGACTATTCTGCTCCTGTTGCACGGGGCCTACATCCCCCGCCGTAGCCTCAATTGCAGGCTCGCTGGCTGTTGAGCGTAGGCCGGACTCGCTATAGCTTGGAGGCTCCCGTCTGTTCATCTTCGTCCCCTTTCCTCTTTGGGCGGCGCGCTGTCCAAGCCGCCCAGGTCGCCCGGGCTCCCCAGGCTGTGGTGTGAATCGCAACCTGGCGCATCGCCCAATCTTTTACGAAGTTATATTAGTAGATTATTATCGGGTTGTCAAGAGCCCTATTGACATATTGGCAAAAATCCACTACAATCGCTTAGTAGTTCTCACGCTCCAGGCACGAGAAGTCCACTAACGGAACAACTGGACGGTATGTAGAGCGCGCAAGCGTGCGTTTCATCAGGGGCCAGCATGAACACCGAATCTTCGAAAGTGTACGCTGAAAAGGATGCCACCTTTCAGCCGAGTGCCACTAAGGCTCTGTTTGAGGTCGAGATCAGCACAGGCAATAGGGGGGACGAAGCGCGTGGTATATCGGTAGCCGCCCCAGCCAAAGCGACTCCCGCTAACCCGCTGGCGGTAGAACGCCAACAGAGGGTCAAGCGCAGGAAGCGATTCCTTACACTTATTACTTTGGCTTTGTTGCTCGGTGCCTCTGTTTGGGGAACGGCCGTATGGTGGCAGCCTATCCTCAACAACAACGTTATAGCTCGTGTTAATGGCCAGCCTATCACATATGACCAGGTAGACCGCGAGATCAGGTTGAGCAAAGCGATCTCTATAGCGGCCAGCGGCAAAGAGCAGGCTCCGGCTCCGCCTTCGATGCTTGAGCAGCTCATACTGGCGGAGGAAAAGGCCCAGGACGCGCGCAGGGCCAACTTCCAGGTTACACCACAGGATATAGACGACGAGATAGCCTACATAGAGAAACAGGCCAATATCACGCCCGAAAAACTTGATAACAGCCTGCTCAAGTACGGGCTGACACGTGACGACTTAAGGGCCAGCCTGGCCAACGTGGTGCTTGCAAACCGCTTCGTGGAGCGCTATGTAGTTAGCGGGATCACGGACC
>JBBSGN010000560.1:0-3004 GCA_038254085.1 Chloroflexia bacterium
ATCTCCATAGCACCTTAGCACCTTCCCGCCTTTCCTTTCCTGAAGATGTCTGCTATCCTACTCCTTTCTTCCTACTCGGTCAATTCTGCAAAAATGTGGCGCACACCCAAGCGTTCAGGTTCCAGCAATAATCGGTAGTCGGTGATCAATAACGCCGGGCGGCTAAAGCCGCAGGCTACACCTACCAAGCTCGCCTGCACGGGCTGGAGTGGCAAGTGCTGGTACATTGTAGAAACCTTTTGAGGTTAAGCAGCCTCCAATGGAGGCTTCATGCCGTAGCCCGCAGATTTATCTGCCGGGCGGTTTTGACTCAACCTGCGGGGCGGCGAGGCACACCTTATCTTCTGCCCTGCCTCCGCCCTGACTGTGCTTCTCGCTCGCTGCCGGTACGGGGACACCCCCTACTCGAAGTCATAGTCGAGGGTTACTTCCGTGTCCTCGGCTCCATGCACGGCGGCGAAGCCGCCTTCCCCGCGCAGTCCGCGCAGTTCGCCCGTCCCCGAGCCAGGCACCACGACCCATTTCACCCTCGCTGCGCCCTCCTCGAACGTACCGCTGCCTTGAAGCACAAAACTGCCCTGGCGATCCCCTATGCGCCCCACCACCCTTTCCATGCTGACATAGTCGGCGGTGCCGTCTTCGCGGTACATCATCAAGTACTCTACCGTGCCCTCTCCTTCGATCTCCCCCTGGTACGAATTGGTGACGCTGGCGCGGGTGAGCTTCGGCCCGTTCTCGTCATAGGGCTTCTCGTCCCACGTTTTGAGTTGAAAGCTGCCTGTTGCGTGTGTAGCCATATTTATTGCCTCCTTCTCCCCAATAAGTCGGGGCGCTTGAGTCATAGCTGGAATAGAACATATATACTATACACAAGCGCATGTGTCAAGCGTCCACCCTGGAAGGCTCCGCCAACAATCGGGGGTTGTCCGAGTCAAGGACGAAGGACAGATACCGGTTTCGTCCTTCGTCTTCCGTCTTTCGTCTCTTGGTTAGCCCGCGATTCTTCGTGGAAACTGCCTCATTCGACTCGGCAATCCCCGCATGATAGAATCGGTTGGGGCGATCCCAGTTCGCGCCGTTTGGATTTATGAAGTTGCAACAATCGGGTCCAATTTATACCTCGGTGTTTCGCGGCGGCTATTTGTGGCTTGCCGGGTCTGTCGTGCTTGGGGCGCTGTTGCGCCTGGTCGGGCTGGACAGGCAGGGCTTCTGGACCGACGAGCTTTATGTGGTCTGGGAGGCCCGCCAACCGTTGCCGGTCATCTTCGACCCTCGTTTGCACGTACAGCACCCGCCCGGCTACCGGCTGGCGCTACATAGTTGGCTGGGGCTTGGGCTAGGTGAGACCTGGATACGGCTCCTTCCAGCCCTCGCAGGCATCCTGCTGATACCTGTGGCATGGATGCTGGTCCGCGCATTGTGGCCCTCGCACCCGGGTGCGGCGGGGTCTGTGACGCTCCTCGTGGCGACTTCGCCCTTTTTGGTGCATTACAGCCAGGACGTGACCACCTATAGCTGGACGATGCTGTGGGTGACTATCAGCGTGCTGTTGCTGGTGTATGCGTGGCGTATTGACAGTCGCTGGCTGTGGGCAGCGTGGGCAATCAGCATGGCGGGCGCGCTGTACAGTCACTATTTCAGCATCTTTCCATTAGCTGTGGAAGGCGCTGCAACGCTCGCGTTGGGGATTGTGGGAGGTCGCGCTGTTCGCGGTCGGCTGGTGCGAGCCGTGTTTGCCATGTTGGGCGCTGTGGTCCTATATATCCCCTGGTTGTGGACGCTGATGACAACCGGGCGCGACGTGGTTGGCGCGACCTATCTCTTTCCAGCGAGCCTCGATACCCAGCCGGTGCGCTGGCTGCCATCGCTGCTTATGGGGTACGCGCATGGGGCTTTCTGGCAGTCTCCAGCCGGTGTATGGGCAGCCTGGCTGGTGTTGTGCCTGGCCGGAGCATGGGGCGTGTGGCGACTGGCGCGGAAGCGTGCGGTGGGTGCTAGGACAGGAGTCGCCCTCGCATTGGCGTGGGGGGTGGCTGCCATTGTTGGCCCCTATCTCTTCCTGCGGATTACGACGCCTCCCAACGATGTTGACCCGGTGCGCTTCGCGGCCCTGGCTGTGCCCGCGCTCCTGTTGGGGTTGGGTGCAGCGATCTCTACGCTTCCTGCGCCTGTGCGCGTACCGGTGCTAGCGGCATGGCTGGTGATGGCGGGCGTGCAGTGGCAGGCCGAGTACACCTCGCCGACCACCCAGGACTGGCGGGGTGTTATGGGCGCCGTGGCGGCGCGGTCTCAGCCGGGTGACGTGATGCTGGCCTTTCCTGCTTTCCACGCAGGCGCGGCGGCGGCCTATTACTCTGTGCCGATGCCAGTACGCGGTGGGTGGTTTGTAGGCGAGGGGAGTGACCCGGCGGGGGCAGCCTATTGGTTCCATCCTGGGTGGCAGTGGCGCGGCTTCCTGGACCCGGTTGCCCGCCGTAGCACGGACTGGTCGGGCGAATTGCAGGCGCGCACCACTGACGCCAGGCGCATTTGGTATCTCGCGGGTGACGGCGTAGACGGGACATATCCCACAAGCATTGCAGCCGAGCAGGCGCTGGCCTCTACCGGTTGGCGGTCCGCGCAGGAATGGCGGGCCAGCCCGTTGGTGCTGAAGCTGTACGTCAAGGGCGGGCAATGAGGGCACGGGCTAGTAGGAACATCATTTGGTGGCCGGACGGCGCGCTGCTGTTTGCGATCCTGCTCTTTGCAGTAATGGTGCGGTTCTGGAATCTCAACTGGGATTGGGGTGCGTACAATCTGCACCCCGACGAATGGGCGCTCAACGAGACGGTGCGGCGGCTTGGCCCCGACCTGAACCCGCACTTCTTCTTCTATGGTACTTTCCCCATTTACCTCGATAGAGCGACCGCACAGGCACTGAGCGCAGTTACGAGCCTCGACTGGCTGGCGCAGGGGCGATTGGCGCTGGTCGGGCGGACCTACTCGGCTGTCGAGGGCGTTCTGC
>JBBSGN010000561.1:0-2996 GCA_038254085.1 Chloroflexia bacterium
CTTGAGTTCTCGCGTGAGTACGTCATGCCCGGCGGGGGCGCAAGCCCGGCCTGCACAGTGGCCGCCCTCGGTGGGCGGGCATACCTGGCCGGGGTGGTGGGGCAGGACGAATGCGCGCAGGAGCTAAGGACCGCGCTTGAGACGTACAACGTCCACCTGGATGGCGTAGTAGCCGACCCGGCACGCCCCACCATCACCAAGAAGCGTATCGTTGCCCAGGTCACGCCAACGATGCTTCAGCAGGTGGCGCGCATTGACCGCCTCGACAGAACTCCTATCAACGGCGAGGTCGAACGGGCGCTCATGTCGGTAATCGAGAGCCGTCTCCCGCAGTGCGATGCCGTGTTGGTAAGCAACTACAAGAGCGGCACCCTCACGCCTGCGGTGGTGCAGCTAACCTGCAAATTGGCGACAGAGCAGGACAAAGTGCTGGCGGTCGACTCGCAAGGCGACCTGGCCCTTTTTCGTGGCTTCGGCATTATCAAGTGCAACCAGCCCGAAGCGGTAGAGGCGCTACGCAAGCCGCTCGACACCGAGCAAGATTTCGAGAGCGGCCTGCGCGAGCTTATAGGCGACCTGGACGCGCAGGCCGTGATCGTGACACGCAGCGCCGAAGGAATGTCGGTGATGCTTCGCAATGGCGAATATTGCCGCATACCCGTGAGCAACACGTCCGAGGTGTTCGACGTGACGGGCGCGGGCGACACAGTGATAGCCCTGGTGACGCTGGCGGTGGCGGCTGGGGCCAACCTGTTTGACGCGGCCCGCCTGGCGAACTACGGCGCCGGCGTGGTGGTGCGTAAATGGGGCAATGCCGTGCTGAAGCCGGACGAATTGCAAGCGGCTTTGCGGGGATAGCAGCTATAACTATGAACCACGAAATGGAACCGCCAAGACGCCAAGAACGCCAAGAAATTAAGTACAAGGATTCCAAGAAGATAAAAACAACAGAATCTTTGCGTTCTTGGCGTCTTGGCGGTGCATATGCTTCTTGGCGTCCTCTTTTCCTTTTGGCTCTGTGCGCTGGATTATTGGCGGGGTGCGGCACGTCGGGCGGGGCGCTGTCGGGGGTGACGGCTTCGACCAATATGCTTGTGCCTGGGTCGTCGGGCATAGGCAGGCCGCCTGGGATTGTGGAAGTGCGGTACACGCTGGGTAGCAAGGCAGACGTGTCGGCGCAATTGCAGGGGCCGGTGAACAGCACGCTGCTGTCAGCACAACAGGAGGCGGGCAGCCATATCTTACGCTTTAACGGCGTAGTGGCGGGTGGCGACCGCGCTGCACCTAGTGGCGGGTACAAAGTTGTCAGGCACACCGTGCCCGATGGCGACTACACTATCACTGTGTCGGCCAATGGCGCGCAACAGAGCGTGCCCCTCAAAGTGAGCGGGTCGGACACGAAGCCCCCGTCGTTTACCAATATAGTGGTCCACCCCGACACGATCTCGCCCAACAGCGACGCGGTAGACGACGTGGCCGAAGTGACCTCCCGCGCCGACCAGACGGCCACTCTGTCGGTTGACTTGACCGGCCCCAACGGCACGAAAACCACTGCCTTCGCCCCACAGGAGAAGGGTCCAGGCGAGCAAAACGTGGTGCTGGACGGACGCGACGCACGCAGCCAGATACTGCCAGACGGCGTTTACACGGTGACGGTGAGGGCGCAGGACCGCGCAGGCAACCGCGTGGAGGCACAACGCCCGCTCACTATACAGGGCGGTGGCGAGCCAAGCATAGAGATACTGAAGGTGGACATCTCTCCCCAACAGGTGATGCTCCGAGGCTCCATCGCGGTCAGTGTGACAGTGAGAAACAACGGCAAGGTGCCCCTCCGCACGCAAGGCCCCGACCCCGGCTACACCTACACCACCAACGACAGCTATTCCTCCATCGAAAGCGGCAAGTGGACCGACAAGTCGGGCCTATGGCGCGTAGGGATAGACTGGGACGGCAACAGCGGGGGCAGCGGGGCCTATCGCTACCCCTTCCGGTGGGGCTTCGGTAAGACCCTCATGCCGGGCGAAACGGTCGTCACCGGCGGCAAAATCACTATCCTCAAGCAAGAGCGCAAGATGTGGTTCTACGCCGGGGTGCTGCAAGAGGGCGTGCGCATCTTCCTGGACAGATTGGGCAGAACGCCGGTTGAGGTGGGGTTCTAGCTAACTAGTACATCTTGGCTCAAGTGAGGCCGCAGTTAGGCCAGCAAGGCCTTGCCTCGGTAAGTCCAGGCAAACGGCTTTGCCATCGTCCGGTTGTAGTACTCTATGAACTCAAGCACCTTAGCCTCCAACTCCTCGACCGAACCGAAGCTGCCTCGCTTCAGCAGCTTGCGTACCAGTATGCTCAACCAGATCTGGATCTGGTTCAGCCATGAACTGTGCTTGGGGGTGTAGTGAAACACGATCATGTGAGTAGGATCACTCAAGAATGCCGCTCGCGTTTGGCGGTTGTGCAGGATACCATGCTTACCTTTCTCTCCCAACTCGATCTCCGGTGGCCCCGATGCTTTGGCTACCACTCGCACCAGCGTCTCGGAACGGTGGGTATCAAGGTTGTCCACCACAAAGTGCCATCTGCTCACGTCCGGCTCCCCCGCCACCGTGCCAAGCACATGAGCCGCGAAGTCCGCCTCGTTGCGGGTGGGGCCACAGGACGTGTTGCTAGACGTGTTGCTAATGGCCCCACTCGCCACATTCAAGTCGATGATGAACGAGCGTGTGCCATGACGAATGTACTCGAACTCTCGACGTTCCACTTTGCCAGGTTGCATCGGCAAGGTGGGGTGCATACGCTCCAGAGCTTGCACTGCGGTCATCTCGTCAGTGCTCAGCACCCGCTCTCCCCCTTTGGTCAACTCCTGTGCCCTTCGGTAAAGCGCGCACACGTCCTGCACCTTCTCATCGAAGTGCTCTTCCCTCTCATAAGTAGGAGGAGTCAACCAGTAACGGCTCAGGTGGGGCTTGAGATCCCCCTTTTGAGCAGCCTGGCTGCATGGC
>JBBSGN010000562.1:0-2992 GCA_038254085.1 Chloroflexia bacterium
CAAGTCGGGTGGGTGATGGTGGGGGTGTGCCCTGGGTGGCTGTAGCCTGGACGGTAGAGGTTGAGGTAGCAGCGGGTTGGGTAGAGGTAGGCGTAGTAGCGGGTAGTGTAACGGTGGGCGGTGCTATTGTGATTGTGGGCAATATGGGCGTGGAGGTAGGAGTATTGCACGGCGGGGCCGGGCTGAAGTGCTGGTTGTAATCATAGTATTGGGCAGCGCCCGCGTCAGCCGTGCCGCCTATCGCGTGGATCGAGCCGTTCAGCCCATATCCCTTCGAGTAGTTACGCACAGGGAAGAGGGCAGGTGGCCCCGCGCTCCAGGTCTGGCTGGTCAGGTCGTATATCTGTACGTCGGTAACGCTGGTCGTGAAACCTCCCGCCACCACGTAGAACTTGCCGTTGACGTTGTAGCCGTGATTGTTGCTCGTGGCTGTCGACAGAGAAGTGCCTGTGGTGATGCTATCGGTAGTGGGGTTGTACTTCTCCAGGATCGTCTCGTCGGTGAGGTTGCCCGCCTGGTACTGGCTGCCACCGGCCACGTAGATCAGGCCATCTTGCATCGTTTCGGTGGCGATATAGCCACGCGCCAGGCTGAGGTTGGCCGTTGACTGTGTCCATGTATTAGTGACCGGGTCGTACACCCAGATTTCGCTGTGCATGTCCACGCCAGGCTCGTAGCCGCCGAAGACGTACAGCTTGTTATTGGCGACTGCCCAACCGCCGGGCAAACGCGCTGGGGCAGCCGGCCACGCCGCTTTAGGTGTAAAGCTGCCGTCGGCGGGGTTGAAGGCGAGGGTTCGCCCCGTCACAACGCTGCCGGTGCCACTGCCGCCCACGATGAATATACGCTGACCTTCGGGGAAGGTGAGCAGACCGCCGCCCATGTTGGAGGTCAGCAGGTCGGGCAGTTGCTGAGGCAGCAAGATCCACGTATTGGCAGTCAGATCGTAACGGTAGACATCGGGTGTGTAGGTAGTGTTGTCGGGTCGCCCGCCGAAGGTGTATATGGCGGTGTTAGGAATGGTGACGCCGAGAGCGCGGCCCTTGTTCACCGGGATATGGGTCAAGTCTTCCCACGTGCCCGGCCCGCCGCATCCGCTGGGAGTGGCAGTGGGGCTTGGCAGTATCGGCGTGACTGTGGGCGTGCCCTGCCCAGGGCCGATTATGCCCGGGTCGGTGTAGGCGCGCTGTCCACTACGCATATCGGTCCAGATAGGCAGCACGCGGCTGTTATCGCTATTTACGGCCAGACCGCTATAGTCGCCTATGAAGCCACCGGGCACGCCGCCAGCGTCGGCCACCGCCTGGTTGGGAGACCAGGTGAGGCCACCGTCAGTAGACTGGCTGTAGTACTCTCGGTAGGGGAAACCGTTGACGGGCGCATCGCGGCGGTCCATCCAGGAAGCGTGGATCGTGCCGTCGGTGCCGACGGTTATCCAGGGGAAGAACTGGTCCTTGCCTTGTACGTTGTCGTCGTTCACCTTGATTGGGGTGGTCCAGGTGTTGCCGCCGTCGGTGCTGCGGGTGAAGACGATGTCTCCGTGCCAGCCGGTCACACCCTGGTAGACGAAGGTGCTCTCGAAGCGGCCATCGCTCCACAGCGCGTATAGCTGGTTGGGGTTGGTGGGTGATACGCCGATGATCGCCTGATCGTTGTGGCGAAAGCCGCTCGTAGTGCTGCCCGCGTACAGGTACTGGTAGCCGCTGACCGACGAGCCGGTGTAAGAGATCGGCTGGCCCGTGATGGTGATGCTGGGGCTGAAGCTGATGCCGCCGTTGGTGGACTTGGCGAGCAATTGGTAAGCAGGCAGGCCGTTACAGTTGTAGGTGCAGTTCTGGTACTGGTAGCTGATGTACAGCGTGCCATCGTTGGCAACTATGGGGTTTGAGAACTGGTCCTGGTTGTGCGAGGCGTCGCTGAAGTCAACAGGGGCGCTGAATGATGCTCCCTGGTTATCCGAGTAGGCAACCACTTCGCGGTTGTCAATATAGTTGCCGAGGTCGCAGCCCGGAGGCGTATGGAAGACGCTGGCCGTATAGTAAATGCGGCCAAGGTGGGGGCTGCTGGCGTTATTGTCAACCGTCATCCACTCTTTATCGAAGAAGTGGGTGCTTGGGTCCGGGTCGGTGAGGGCTATCACCGGGCCGGTGAAGGTAAAGCCGCCGTCGGTGGATTTGAACAGGTAGGGGTTATCGGGACAGTTGGAGGTGTTACCCAATTGGCCGTAGTAGGCCCGGCCTGCTGCGTCAAAAGCGGTAACCGGGTCGCCACCGCCGCTGAGCCCGCCTACGCTCCAGGTCTGTCCGCCATTGATACTGGTGAAACGTGCGCCGACGTTTGCTCCGGCCAGAAAATTGAGCGGGTTGGCGGGATTAGACGAAATTACCGTCTCGTTGCCGCCTGCGATGTTCACGTCTACGCCGAACACCGGCAGGAGGGCCGGCAGGTTCGGTATCCATGAAGCAAGAGCGGACGGGGGACGGGTGTCAGCCGGGCCGCCGGGCTTCGACCAATCGCCGGATGGTCTGAGGGCGGTTATTTTGCCGCCGTAGGCGTTGGCAAGTTTGCCCTGGGTCTGTGTTGCGGGCGAGGTCAGTTGGGCCGATGTGGAAGGGTTGGCGGTTGCCACCGCCGCACCCACGACGATCAACATCGCTAGCACGATAATAGGAAGTATTCCACGTTTCATCTGCTGTCTCCTCTCCTTGCATTGAGAATGTCAGAACGCGCCCTGTCGTTGGGTAGATACACCCAAGTAAAGCCAACTATAACACCACTTGGGAGCAGAGTCAATGTGTTTTTGGACGACCCAGGGTCTGTTCATTTTCTGGCATCAGCCTTCGGAAAGATGGTGGCAAGGATAGAGGGCGTGATAATGCACTTTAACAAAAGAATCAGGTAGAAGCAGGAGCAAGCCCGACATAGCGCAGCAACTCCTCAGAACCGTCAGCGTATTGGTCAAGAAAGTTGTCAATGCAAGAGCGCAAAGCAA
>JBBSGN010000563.1:0-2988 GCA_038254085.1 Chloroflexia bacterium
CAGTATTGGCCTGACTCCATCGTGGGCAAGACCAGCCGTGATATCGACGCCAGCACCGTGATCTGGCAGTTCTTCGCCCGCTTCCAGCGCTGATAGCTGGCGGGAGTCCCTGATAGGGGTCGATCCTCTGTCTCTGGCGAGCACGATCACTGCCGTGCTTTCTCAGGTTCAGCGCTAGGGACGCGAGTTATACTGCTCGCGTCCCTAGCGCCGGGAGCACACCTGCACGTGCGGGTGCTCTGCGCCGGCTCCCTTCTTCGGCGACCCTCAAGGGAGTGGAGGACAATATGCGAGGCGTAGTTCGGATCGTCCTGTTCCTAGTGCTACTCGTAGGCAGTGCATATGCGCCCCGCTCGGCGCGTGCCTGGGGCAAACCCGTCCCTGGTCCCTGCGCCGACGGTGTCCTGCCACATGGTGCGCTCTCGCGCATCTGCATCCCGTCCAGTGGGTGGAACGGCGACCTCGTCGTCTGGGCACACGGCTACGTGGACTTCACCCAACCGATTAGCTTCTATCACCTCTCACTCCCCGACGGCACATACCTGCCTGACCTCGTGCAACAGTTGGGCTTCGCCTTCGCCACAACCAGCTACCGGCAGAATGGCCTGGCCGTGCTGGAAGGAGTCGAGGACATTCGCGAGCTCGTCAAAGCATTTCGCGCGAGCAAGGGCGCACCGCCGCACACCTACCTCGTCGGCGTCTCGGAGGGGGGACTCATCACCGCCCTGTTGGCAGAGCGATCGCCCAATCTCTTCAGTGGCGCACTCGCGGCAGCCGGCCCAATCGGCGACTTCAGGAAGCAGCTTGATTACATCAGCGACTTCCATGTGCTCTTCGACTACTTCTTCCCGAACATCCTTCCCCCATGGAACATGGAGCACATGCGCATCCCGAAGGACGTGATCGCCAACTGGGACAGCGTCTACGTTCCGAAAATCACCGCAGCCATAACCGCCAACCCAAGTGCCGCCTCACAGCTCATTCGAGCGTCGAAGGCGGCGATTGGCCCGGGCGATCCTTCTTCGGTGACGTCGACCATTCTTCACGTCATGTGGTACAACGTTTTCGGGAACAATGATGCGGTTGCCAAGCTCGGAGGTAATCCATACGATAACCAGGGGCGCTGGTACTCGGGCTCGGATGATGACCTGAGCCTCAACCGCAGCGTGGCACGCTTCCGTGCCGACCGAGCGGTGCTCGCCCATGTTGACCACTACCAGACCTCAGGGAGATTGACGATCCCGCTGGTCACGATGCACACGACACGCGACGAGATCATCCCTTTCTGGCACGAGATTCTGTATGCCGGCAAAGTGCATACGTCTGGCCACGGACGGTGGACGCCAATTCCGGTCGAGCGTTATGGTCACTCCAATTTCCGTACAAATGAAGCAATACTGGGCTTAGGCGTGTTGATCTTGCAGGTCGCGGGGCAAAAGATGGAGCCTTTACCGGAACAGCTCGGCGTCGATCAGATGCGCTCGGCGTTCGTCCGCTTCCACTAGACTGCACGGAGAGACAGCAAATCAACGGCCGGGTCCAGGCCCGAATGTGTGAGAAATGGAGAAAGCGACGGTCTGTCGCCATCGCTTTCTCTATTATCGTTGCACGTTGGGCAACATGACCAGGGGTAAAAAGATACTTGATTTCAATATCTGTTCGTACGAAAAAAGCTCCGGACTCATCCTCAGGGTTGCGAGAGCCGTATTCTCATGCTTGAGACTATAATCAAAAAACGCGGTGCTGTATTTGATTGCAGTGGCCGCTTGCGATGAGGAAGCTTGGCAGTTTTCGATAGTGCGAGGTAGGTAGGGCTGACACACGGTGTCGTCAAAGGACATATGATCGGCCCCTTCTATGATCACTAAAAACTTCGATGGATTGCTTGCATCATACGCTCGTCTCCTGGGGAGAAGCGACTCCCCATCTATACGGCTCAATTGGCCCAGCTGATACATTACGGGCACATGTATTTGAGAATAGAAGTCTGGCGGGTCCATCTCAACCCCTGCCTCTAAGAGCAGGGCTGCCTTAATTCGATTATCTCGATGGCCAGGTAGGGCACCACTTGCTACTTGCACGGTCCATGCGCCGAGCGAGTGGCCGATCACTCCGATTGCATTTAGGTCAATAGCTTGGTAAAAAGCCGACTCAGGAGCTTGATTTAGGCGTAGCATTTCATCAATACTGGCTGAAATATCAATCGGTCTGTCGGGAAAATCGATTATGTTCGGCTTGGTAAGATCATAGAGCGGGAGCATTGTGCTCGTTAGGCCTTCAGCCGAACAGAAATAACGATCCTCATGTTCAGGGGCTATGACGATATAGCCCTGAGATGCTATGTACTGTGTAAGGTACGTTGACGCAGTTGCACAGCCCCAAAAGCCATGTGAGTAGACAAGTAATGGATACCTTGCGGACAAGCTTGGCTTATACACAGACGAATTCGGGGCGACCATGCCGGGCAGAGTACGGTTGTAGCTATATAGCACTGGTGGCGCCTGAGTTGGATACCAAATGCTGGCTGTAACGGTTTTAGGAGTACTGCCTGGTGGTGTGTATGTGAAATGATGGATTTGATAGCCGACATTGAACTTTGCTGCCGTACTAGAGCTTACCGCCCCAACGCCCTGCGCCGACGGCGGACCAGGACGGTATGCAGAGGAAGCCGCGCCCCGTGCCATTTCCGTGTAAACGAGCATGCCGACACTTAGCAGAAGCAAAACAACGCGTCTCGAGAAAATGTGAGCAGCCGGTAGTTTCATCTCTCCCCCCATGCCTCCAGAGGGCACCAAGACTGAGGACGACTGGCGCAGCCTCTGTTCCCTCCAGGTTTGCGCCTGGACCAAATAGTTCACCCACTACAATACCTACGCCAATTGCGAGACGTTGAGGTGCGCTTGGACAGGGCAAACTCGGTGGAAGTTCGGGAGCATGAGCACAAGCTGCTCAATAAAATGGCCCTGTGCAAAATCCACACCAGTTTTA
>JBBSGN010000564.1:0-2973 GCA_038254085.1 Chloroflexia bacterium
CGTGGACCTGGGCATCGTCCACAAGGTTCAGGTAGGCGACGACGCCGTCGAGGTGGCAATCCTGCCCACCTTCGTCGGCTGCCCCGCCCTTGAATTGATCAAGGAGGGCGTGCAGGAACGCCTGAGCGCACTGGCCCCCGGCTTCGACATCCGCGTGAAGGTGACGATGGACGAACCCTGGACCACCGACCGCATCAGCGAGAAGGGCCGCCAAATCCTCAAAAGCTCAGGCTTCGCCCCGCCTCCTAACACCAGGCAGATGCCCGCTCGCGGCAACCCTTCGCTCCGCTCAGGGCAGGCTCTGATCCAGCTTATGCCGGTGGCCGAGTGCCCTTACTGCGGCTCGCGTAAGACCGTCCTGGACAACGCCTTCGGCCCCACCCTCTGCCGCGCCATCTACTACTGCCGCGACTGCCGCCAACCCTTCGAGCAGTTCAAGCAGGTGTGAATATTGATTGAACCGCCAAGGCGCCAAGGCGCCAAGAATAAAACAATAGAATCTTGGCGTTCTTGGCGCCTTGGCGGTTCAATAAAGAAATTACTCTTGACTGGCACTAGAGCTTGCCAATATAATTGATGGCGGTGGACAGCCCATGATTGACTTTCTTACCTCGCCATATTTCCTGCTCTTCGCTCGCCTTTGCGTGGGCGGGGTCTTTCTTGTGTCGGGCATCGGCAAGCTGCTCGATAGGGCGGGCACGGCAGCCAGCATGGCCCGCTACCCCTTCCTCCCCGCCGGTTCGGGCAGGCTGATCGCCAACGTCTTCCCCTTCATAGAGATGGTCGTCGGTGCGCTGCTCGTAATCGGGTTGTTCACCCGCCCGGCCGCCCTGATGGCGGCTCTCCTCTTCGTCCTATTCACCGGCCTTATTCTCTACGACCTGGCCCACAACGCCAACCAGTCCTGTCACTGCTTCGGTCGTCTCTCTGACGAGAAAGTAACGCCTATGTCAGTGGTCCGCAATGGGGCGCTCATGTTGTTGGCTCTGTTGGTGCTTGACGACTTCGACGGCTGGCTGGCGCTTGACGGGGGATCGGGCGGCGCATCGCTTCCGTCAACGGTTGACGCGGTGCCGGTTATCCTGCTAGCTTTATTCACTATCGCGGCAGTCGTATGGGGCGAGCGGGCCGTCTCCACAGTCCGCACGACCTTGCGCGTGCTTGGCTTCCGCTAAAGGAGCATTTCTCATATGGCAAACAGCTACGTAGACCAGGCCGATACGGCGGCGTCCGCCAGAGACTACCGCACCTGGGTCATCTCCCTAACTATGGCCGGTATACTGATGCTGGCTCTGGGCGTGTGGCTGGCGACTTTCGTAGATGGTGTGGCGCAACCCTGGACCGGCCTGGCCTTCGTGGTGGGGATGGGACTGGCGATAGTAGTAGGAGCGTCCAAGACATCATCTGCCTGAGGGCTAAACATGATCTTCGTGATCGTGCCCCTCGGGAAGGAGGCAAAGCAAGTTCGGGACTGGCTGGTACGTGTGCTGATGTACATAGCCGCCTCCACAGTGGGCGCGGGCCTACTGGCGTTGCTCCTGGGGCTGCTCGGTCGCGGTCTCTATCTCGCGCTGCCCTATATCGGGTTAGGTTGGGCTGTAGAAACGCGTAATCCAGGCTCGTCCATATTTGGTGGGTCTGTCTCTCCATCGGACATTTGGCTCAGATGGTCGGTTGGCGCGCTAGGTATAGCCGCCCTCCTGTATGCCTTGCACGAGCTAAACATCCTCCATTTGCCCAACCCCCAAGTCGGCTGGCAGGTGCCCAAGTCGTGGATGCGCTGGGGCGTGCTGGCGGGCAACATCCTGTACGGGTTGGTGCTGGGCACGGGCGTCTTCACCTTTATCCCCTTCGCCAGCTTCTACATACTGCTCGCCTGGGAGCTCCTCGTTGGGGCTGTGTCGCTTCAGGCTGCTGTGGCCCTGGGCATGGCCTACGGTGCGGTGCGGGGCGTCCTCGCCGTCCTGGGCGGCATATCGGTGCTACGCGGCACCTACCCCATCCCCCTGAGCAACTGGCTCTTGTCGCACCTCGGCTGGTGGCACGCCGTCAATGGCCTTGCTCTACTGCTGGTGGGTGGGTTCCTGGTCGGTTCGCTCGTAGCCTGATACAAAACGTCACCTTTACCAGCTAACTAATTCATCCTTGTCATTCCGAGCATAGCGAGGAATGACAAGGATGAATTAGTTTGTTTCCGGTGGACTTGCTACTTTTGAGATTGGCTTTTAGGTCGCGTTATGTGCGCTCGCTTCGCGCATGAAGAGGCGCGACTCCTCGACCTGTGTAGGCGTTATAAGCCCTCGGTCCAACAGGATAGACAGCACATCTTCCATAGTCGCGACTGAGTGGCAACTAAGGCCGTGCCGGGCCATCGTCTCCGGCCCGCCCTGGCCTCTATCTACTACCACTACTATGTCGCGCACTCGCAGGCCCGCGCTCGCCAGGTGGTCAAGCACTTCCAGCTTGCTCGCCCCGTCCGACACCACGTCGTCTACCAACACGGCGGTGGCCCCTTCCGGCCACGCCCCCTCAACCATGCGCTTGGTGCCATGCGCCTTGGCTGCTGAGCGCACGTACCCCGCCGGGATGCCTGTATACTGCGACAGCGCCACTGCCAACGGTATGCCCGCCTCGGCGATACCTATCAACACATCCGGTTGGATAGCCGCCCGCTCCATCGTCTCGGCCATGAGCGCGGTCACCTCGCGCAGCAGCGCCGGGTACGAGGCCAGTATACGCAGGTTGTTGTAGTAGGGCGACACCAACCCCGATTTAAGCGTTACCGGCTCGAAGCGTATCGCGCCAATGTTGAACATCTGCGTCACGACGTTGGCGGTGGTTGGTAGTCGGTGGTCGGTGGTCAGCGAGTGCTGATTGCCAACTGACGACCGACGACCGACGACCGACCGCAGGTTGCTACTTTCTGCTGGTTCTTGGGTTTCGCCCAATTCAGGCCTTCTGCCTTCTGCCTTC
>JBBSGN010000565.1:0-2955 GCA_038254085.1 Chloroflexia bacterium
GAGGGTGAAGATATCAATCCAGCCTTTTGAGCGGTACTTCACCGCGAAGCAGGCCTTTGACGCCGGTTACACCTACCCTGAACAGCACCAGCAGGTAAGGTATGGGACCTGGATAAGGGAAGAGCGCGGTATCTACCGCCTGCGCGACTATCCAAGCCCTTCTCGTCCTGATCTCATACTCTATTCACTTATGAGCGCCGACCGGTCGGGCCAGCCACAGGCGGTGGCTTCCCATGAAACCGCCCTCGCCCTCCACGAGATCAGCGACGCCAACCCCGCGCGAATTCATTTTACCGTTCCGCCCGGCTTTCGCAAGAAGATGCCGAAGGGAATTGTACTACACAAAGCACAACTCTCCGAACGTGATTGGGAACAGCACGAAGGGTATCGTGTGACTACGCCGCTGCGCACCATACTGGACACCGCCACATGGCCCGCGAGCTGGGCGTACCTTCCCGATGCTGTTTACGACGCTCTCCAACGCGGTCTTGTGCGCTCCTCGCAGTTGCTCCTGGCGGACGGCACCGAGGAGACCAAGAAATGGATACGCTCCGCTGTCGAAGCCGCAGAAGAGCGAGAGAGAAGACGGCTTCAATATTAGAAACGCCACTCATATATGGCTAGAACTGAAGGATGAAACCACGCCACCAGACATCCCAGGCTTTCCGCCACGCGCTGGAGACACGACTCATCCAGCAGTCTGCTCAGAGCGGAGTCGATGTTATGCGCCTGCGTCGCATGGTGGCATTTGACCGGCTACTCGCCCGGTTGTTCAGCAAACAGAGTGAGCAGGAAAGGCAGGAAGAGCAGGAGACGCCCTGGCTGTTGAAGGGTGGGTACGCGATGGAGTTGCGTCTGGGGTACCGGGCAAGAACAACCAGAGACATTGACCTGACCCTACCTGACCTCCGCCGTATCACAGGTATCATAGATACTCCCATCCCCAAAGCGGGGCGGGGCCAATCAGAAGCCTGAGCGCTATCCAAAAGCGTCTTCAAGAAGACCTTGATAAGACCTCGGCGATTGGTTCGCCTTTCGTGTAGGGGCGCCGGTGGTTGAGTTGGATGCCGCTCCTTACGGGGGCGCAAGGTACCCTGTTGATGCCCTGCTGGCCAACAGGCGCTTCATCACATTCCATCTTGATGTCGGAGTCGGCGATGCTGCAGTAAGTCCCCCTGAGTGGATAGCCGGACACGATCTACTAGGGTTCGCCGGCATCCAGCCGGCCAGAATTGCAGCGTTGCCAGTCGAGCAGCAATTTGCTGAGAAGATACATGCCTACACATTACCTCGTACAGGGCGAGAAAATACAAGGGTGAGAGACCTTATAGACCTGGTGCTACTGATCGATCTGGGGCTACCGGAGAGGCAAAAGGTTGTACAGGCCATCCAGGCAACATTCGAGCGACGCATGACAGACGAAATACAGACGGAACTCCCTGACCCACCGGAGGCCTGGCGCGAGCAATATACAGCCCTTGCTGCTCAATCAGGTGTGTCTACGCCAACAATCCAGGAAGCATTCAACTATGTATCGCTATACTGGCAGAGTCTCCAGCCTGAATTCTAAAGCTGGCGCCTCTATAGAGTACATCTAAATCACTGACTTATAACTGGGGCAAGGGCTGCAGCCCTTGCCCCAAACCAGGCTCATAAGAGAACGCCTTACCCCAAACCGTTGGAACTCTGCTCAGGTGCCGGTTAGCAACTGGCCCATAGTGGACGTGGCCCCATCATGCATCGAGGGCAGCACGTGAGAGTAGATGTCCATCGTCATAGATATGTTCGAGTGCCCAAGTATCTCCTGCACCACCTTCGGGTGAACGCCTGACTGAAGAAGTAGGCTGGCACAGGTGTGCCGCAGGTCGTGAAACCGGATCTTTGGCAGGCCTGCGTGAGCGATCACCGCCGGGAAACGGCCCGATACCTTGCGTGGGTCTTGCGGGCCTCCCACTGTGTTTGTGAAAACGTATGGGCTTTCGTGCCACTCGTCTCCGTCCTTCGTCCTCCGCGCCCGTAATCGCTCCTCTTTCTGTCGGATGCGCCAGGCCTTCAGGGCGTTCAACGCTGGAGGCGGGAGGGTGATCTGCCTCCTACCTCTCTCCGTCTTCGGCTCACCCTCCACCAGCCCCTGTCCGGCGATCTGCTGCAACTGACGGCGTACCTGCGGCTTGCCGCGCTCAAGGTCGACATCCTCCCGGTGCAGGCCGAGCAATTCGCCGCGCCGCAGCCCTACTGCCAGAGCCAAGGTGTAAATCGACTCGAAACGGTCGTGCGTATCGCGCAACGCAGCAAGGAATCGCCTGGCGTCCGCGGCGTCCCACACCTGCACTTTGTACTGCTGGCTCGGCCTGGGAGGCGTGGTCGCCTCGGTCACGTTGCGGGCCACAAGGCCCCACTTGAGGGCGCTCTTCAGCGCGTGGTGCAGCACGGCATGGCAGAGTTGCACCACCCTGCGTGAGCAACCCTGTGCGAGCTTGGCGCTGTAGAATGCCTGAACGTGGTCAGGCCGAAGCCCCGCCAGTTTATATTTCCCCAGCCCAGGCTTGAGATGGATACGCATTATACATTCATAAGACTGGACTGTCCTGGGGCGCAGGCTTGGCGCGATGGCAAGCAGCCACTTGTCCAGCAGTTCGGCAACGGTCATGGCACGGTCCGTGGGTATTATCAGCCCTTGCTCGGCCTTGGCCCGCATCTCCACCAGCCACTTTCGCACTGTGTCCTGGCGTTTACTCCGCTTTACGAGCCTCTTTCCCTGCACAAGCATGGAAGCCACCCATAGCCCGGAGGCAGCATCTTTGTAGATGCTGCCCTCGCCGTTCGTGCGCTTACCGTGCTTGACGTGCTTGATGTTCTTACTCTGCCTATCCTGCACACTCTGCGTACTCTGCGTACTCTGCATGTTTGTCACCTCGATTCTCCTTGCCGATCATTTGTTCTACTCAGGTATAA
>JBBSGN010000566.1:0-2948 GCA_038254085.1 Chloroflexia bacterium
ACCACCGGACCCTCTCAGCGGGGAGGCTTTCCTCGAAGCGGTTGGCGGTTGATTACGGCTATCAGTAGACATAGTTTAAGGATCAGTGGCACCCACGTATAGCTTCAGAGCCAGTTTTCCTATTAGCTCTACTGCCTATATGCATCGTAAAATACAGGCGCTCAGTGACGGTGCTGTCTAACTGTTTTATGGCCTCCCTAGGTTCAGTAGCTAAATGTCCCATTGCCGGCAGGCTTCCCTAGCGGGGTTACGTCATACAATTCGGCTCTCATAAAGCGCCTGAAGCTCGTCGGTGTAAACTTCGCCCATACCGCGCAAGATGCCAAGCGTCTCCTGTGCTTCTACCTCGTCAATCTTGCTCATCGCGAAGCCAACATGGATGAGCACCCAGTCACCCGCCTGTATGCCCTCCGGTCGCACCAACGCCACGTTTACATTGCGCCGAACGCCGGAGACCTCCACCTTGGCTATATTGTTAACCTCGTCCACAATCTCTATGATCTGACCTGGTATACCTAGACACATTGTGTAGTCTCCCTTCGGAGTTCTTGGGGTCGGCTGTAGGTGCGCGGTGATGGTATATAATACATCTAACTGGGCATACAGTCTACTCGGTTGCGGCACGAATCAGAGGAGCAGAATGTATGGTAGCTTTACGCGCCGATTTATGGAATCTGGTGGAGGACGCCAGGGAGGGTCGAATACCACCCAAGCTTCGGTCTGTGTGGTAGGGGCTAAGTTTCGGACGGTATAGCACCAGGTGAGTGCACCTTTCGTGTTGTTAGGACTCCAATATGGTTAGCACTTGGGGCATTCGTTGGGACGAACGCACCCTCTCTTTTCCGGGCGATAAGGTAGCCGGGCAATTCGACGCGGCTTTGTATAGAGGTGTCACTATCCATGCCACCCCTGAGGTGGTCTTTCGTTGGCTGTGCCAGTTGCGCGTGGCGCCATACAGTTATGATTGGTTAGACAATCTCGGTCGGCGCAGCCCGCAATCGCTCCTTCCGGGGTTGGACAGGTTATCAGTCGGGCAGAATATTATGGATATCTTCAGGCTCATCAGCTTCGAGCCGGGCAAACACCTCACTTTACGTGTGAAACGAGGTACGCGCGCCGCCCGCATCTTTGGCGACATAGTTGTATGCTACTTGATCATCCCTCAAGTTCCTGGCAGTTGCCGTCTCCTGGTTAAGCTGCTTGGGCGTTACCCGCATGGACCTGTGGGGTGGGTGATGCGCCAGATATTACCGTGGGGAGACTTGTTGATGATGCGCCGCCAGTTACTAAACTTCAAGAAGCTTGCAGAGCGCAGTGGCCGGTAAAAGGGAGACCTTATGTATCGGGTATCGAGCCGAGCACACGCTCAAGGTTTCCAGGTTGCGTTCGCGGCTGGCTGTGTCGAATACTCCCTAGGTGGAACAGGGTCATTCTCAAAACCCAGTATGGACATAGGCGTATGGCCTCTACGAAAGGCGAGGGTTCCACGCATCGTTCAGGCCATCCGCCAGAAGGTTCATGGCAAGAACAATCAGGGTGATAGCCAGCCCAGGAAAAGCGGAGATCCACCACGCCTGGCGCACGAACTGCTGTGCATCGTTCAATATGATGCCCCAGCTCATTACATTGCAGTCGCCCAGCCCCAGGAAGCTCAACCCCGCCTCGGTGAGGATCGCACCTCCGACTTGCAGTGCCGCCTGAGTGACAACCGGAGGCAGTGCCCCAGGCAATACGTGGCGGACGAGGATACAGGTCTCACTCGCACCGAGAGCGCGGGATGCCATTATGTAATCACGCGAGCGCAGTGACAGTACCTGTGATCGCAGGAGCCGGGCCGTGCCAGGCCACATAGTCGGCCCAAGCACGAGCATAATGAGCCAGATGCTTCCTCCCCATAATGAGACCACGACCAGTATCAGGAAGAAGCGAGGCACTACCATGAAAATCTCAGTCAGGCGCATTAGCACCATCGTCCACCAAACCGCCCGCGTAGCCCGCGATGCCACCCACAAGCACTCCAAGGAGGGTAGAGGCAAGCGCACCCGCGGACCAAAGCGCCCTGGCGCGTGCTGCGTCGCGAGTCTGCGCGTTGTGCAAAGCCAGGACAGCCCTTGCCCAGAGCAAGCCCTCTGTATAGTGGCTATGCTGCGTCCAGAACCAGCGCAAATCGCCTACCAGCCGTAATCCTAGCTCGGTTGACCTGGTTTCCAACGCCCAACGGAGCGCAGCCCGAATGTTGTCATGTTCGATCTCTAGCTTGTTCAACAGGGCTATCTGTTGAGGCCCACGCATCAGAGGCTCCGTTTCTTCTAGCAGATGCAGGAAGTATCCGGCGTGCCGCTCGTGTACGACGTGCGCCTCGGCGTTTTCGCGCAAACGTTCAAAGGCATATTCAGAGATAGTCTCTAGCATGACAAAGCGTGGCCTTCCACCCGCACTTTCCTTCTGGCGAGGTGCTGCGCTCAGGCTCAGAAGGTTCTTGTCTACCAAAGACTGAAGCCCATCCAGAGGGTTTATCGCATGGTCTCCTGCGTGATATAGGGCCTCAACTGCCTCCACGGTGCAGCCGCCTACGAATACGGCCAAGTTCCCGAAGAGCTCCTGTTCTCGGTGGTTTAGCAGGTCGTAGCTCCACTCAATTGTGCTGCGGAGAGTGCGCTGCCTTTCAGGCAGGTCCCGAGGCCCACCGGTCAATAGATTGAGCCTGTGCTCTAACTCCTTAAGCATGGCCTCAGGCGAGAATAACCCGGTTCGTGCTGCCGCAAGCTCGATTGCAAGTGGCAGGCCCTCCAGCCGGGTGCAGACAGAAGCCAAGTCCCAGGCATTCTCTTGAGTGGGAAGTGGCAGAAATCAGGTTAGCGCTTGGCGTTGGGGTGGCGCATCGAGTATGTTTATGGGAAATTGCATCATTCTCCCAAGGAATACTCATGAATTGCCCTCATTGTCTG
>JBBSGN010000567.1:0-2945 GCA_038254085.1 Chloroflexia bacterium
CTCAATCCGAGAGAGGCTCGGCCACACGCATGACCCTGGCCTCCCTGTTCGGCACCTGGCGTGCTAAGGGTCTCAACCCCTTCTCAGAGTGCCTCTTCCTCCTCTCCCAGCCCCTCACACCCTAAGTCTGAACACTTACCTTGCGGCGTAACTATTTAGAATTGAGGTAAGGAGAGCGAAAAACTCACCGCAGAGGCGCAGAGTACGCTGAGGACCACGCAGAGATTTCTATTGTTTCCTCAGCGTTCCTCTGCGTACTCTGCGCCTCTGCGGTGAGTTTTTCTGCGAGTGTGAATAGCTACCTTGCCGTGTAGCTGCTTGGCTTATCGCCTATGTTGGTTGCGCTTCCCGTAGCTAGCGCCCCACGAATGAGATAAGCTATTTCTTCTACGGAATAGGTCTGCGCAATTGGAATACGTAAAATAGGCAAACCCGCTGCGTGTAAGACAAAGTCCTTGACGGCATCGCGCTCTCGGCTATCGGTTCTTCCGTGCGAGGAACCATCTGATTCCACGACCAAAGCGGGCGCTAGCGTTTGCTCATGGCATAGCACGAAATCTACGTGTTTCGACATAGTGGGGTTCCGGTACTTATATGCTGTACCATCTGGTAGCCAAAGCAAATCTAGCAACCGTACTTTTGCAAAGATTCGCATATTCTTTCCTGCCGCCTTTTGTAAGGCTTCATATAAGACTCTTTCCGACTTAGACAATAAGCTGTATGCTCTTTGATAAGGTAAAGCTCCAGAGGACTGTAGCATTTGCAAAGTGGAGTACTGTTGGGAGACTTGAGAAGTTTCAGCCTGCACGAGTTCTCGTTGCTGATACGAGGATCCTTTGCGCTCTGGTCGTTTTGCGGGTCTATCCAGAAACCCGACCAGCATAGCTAAGAGTACAAGACCTATAGAGGCCACAATAACCCACATAATAAAATTGTTCATTCTTACTGCTGAAGCTGTCTATACTGCTAACGCGTCCTGTTTCCATTCGACTCCCAGTCCTACCACAAACTCCTCCAGTCTATCCCATAGCTCCAACGACGCCTCATACACCTCCTTCTTGTTACTTGGCAGTGGCTACAGCCTTACCCTGCGTCGTCAGCTTCTCGCTTTTGTGCCCGTTACCGCCCACATCGGGCAATTCGGCCAACTCCATCTCCATGATGCGGCGCAGGATGGCTATGGACGTGGCGTAGGCCGAGTCCATGCCCAGGTAGGCGAGCGTGACCGCACCCAGGTTCTTGCCTCTGGTGAAGGGCGTGTCTGAGGCGTAGTGGAGGAAGCCGAGGTCGAACGGCAGCTTGGTGAAGTTGATATGTTCGCCGGTGGGGTAGCGCGTGGGGTAGGTGTACTCATACAGGGCGTTGAGATATGGGCCGGCCTCCATCTCGACCACTGTGTAGTTCTCGCGGTAGTAAACGTCGAGATAGGGTCGGTTTTGCAGGTAGGTGCCCTTCACAGCCACCGCTTTCTGGTTGTCTAGCACCGAGCCGTACACCAGGAAAGGGGCAACCTGGGGCGAGGTGAAGCAGTTGTTCAGCCAGTAGGTGTTTTGGCTATGTTCGTCGAACACCGAGTCGCTGATCATCACGTCGCCGATGCGACCGTTCAAGGTGGCCGCCTTACCCAGCACATACACCCCCTTGATATTTTCCAGGCTCTCGGCCACCTGCACGAATATATAATAGGCGGCCAGCCCAAGCGGGTAGTCTATATTGAGGATTACGGCCCGGCTGTTCTTTATCCTCTCGATGCCGTCTACCTTTATACGCGGGTCCACATCGGCAGGGTTGAGGCGGGCCAACTCGATCACCTGGGCATCAATGGGCATACCCTCGTTGCTTGGGATATAGTGTATGCCGCGCTCCTCCTCTTCGCGTGTGCGCTCGCCGAACATGCGGCGACCCTGCTCGGTCTCGTTATAGAAGCGGCGCGATGCGTAATAGAGAAGGTTCTCCAGGCTGGCACGCACCTGTCCTTGCGCCAGCTTGTCGTACTCGGCGATCAGTTCCAGGTCTTTCGACTTGCGGATATACTCCTCTATCTGGGGCCGGGCACGTAACACGCTGCCACTGAGGAGATTGACCAGGGCGTGGATGTTGGACGACACAAAGTAGACCGGCCTGTCGCCCAGGTCCATTGCCTCCAACAGGCGATTGATCGGCATCCACCACTGCTGCGTAGCCTTTGCGTAGCCGACATAGGAGCCGCCCAGCATCCGCACGGTGAAGCTCTTTTCGCCGTCGGACATGGTCAGCAGATTGTCCCAGATGCGGTCGCGCCATATAGCTTCCAGGCGCGTCCAGTTCTCGGGCGAGAGGAGGAGCCGGTGCTGCAACACCTTGATGACTTCCTCGTACAGGGCGGGTGGGGTAGTGCGCATTGTGGACAGCAGTTCGCGGGTGTTAGGCTCTTCGTTCAGCAGTTCGTAGAATTTGTTCCACTCTATCTGGAAGCCGGTAAGGGTGGGTATCAGGTCGTCTACGTCGGAGGAGGAGGACACGTAGACAGCCAGCGTCTCTTTGCTGTCCCAGGCCCAACGGCGGCGCCGACCGGGCGCGCTGACCGATTCCCATTGCTCTACATCAAACCCATGCTCGCGGAAGACCTCGGCGGACTGGCCCAGCAGAACCCGGCGCACGCGCATGATGCACTGAGGCAGGCGCTGCACGCAGTAGAAGAAGGCGGGCATATCGGGCGCCTTGCTGTGGGCGTTGACATGGAGAGCCGAGTCGGCGTTCAGATGTGCGGGCACGAGGGCCTTTATCTTAACCTCTCCTGTCGAGCGCAGCATGGTAGAATAGGTGCGTATATACAGCTCCACGTCTTGCTTCGATGTGGGGTGTATGTCCCGGCGGTCCTCGCCTCCCTCGTCCGACGGCATCTCGTTCTCTTCCAGGATGGTTTCCTCTACTGACATATCTCCTTCCCTCGCTTTTTCTGTCTC
>JBBSGN010000568.1:0-2938 GCA_038254085.1 Chloroflexia bacterium
ATTAAACTTCCAGGTTCTTCTAATGAATACAGGAGGGTAATGCTATGGCACAGATCGGAGCACGTATAGAGCCTGAGCCGGGAGACCTCACCCCCGCAGTCAGCGCTCCAACCGATGTCGCACCCGCCGGACGCGATATGCCGAAACCTCAGCACGAGCTTACGGCAAACGAGGATGTAGACACCCTAGACTGGAACCGCCTGGCCGAAAGCGACGACTTCAAAGAGTTGGTGGCGGCCAAAATCAGGTTTATACTACCCGCCACAATCTTCTTCCTCGTCTATTACCTCTTGCTGCCGTTGCTGGCGGGGTTCGCCAAAGGCTTCATGGATATAAAAGTGATCGGTGACATCAACATCGCCTATCTCTTTGCCCTATCCCAATTCGTCATGGTAGGGGTGCTGGCCTGGCTCTACCTGCGGCAGGCGGTCCACTTCGACGACATGGCGCACGATATTGTCGCCAAGTTCAAGACTATGAAAGGGGGGAAATAAGCCGTGTCTACATCCCTCATCATGTTCCTGATCTTCATTGCTATCACGCTTGGAATCACCTACTGGGCGGCCCGCCGCTCGACCAGCACGACCGCCTTTTTTGCCGCCAACCGCCAGATCACCGGCTGGCAGAACGGCTGGGCCGTCGCGGGCGACTACATGAGCGCGGCCTCTTTCCTCGGTATCGCGGGCCTGATCGCCTTCAACGGCTACGACGGCTTCATGTACTCGGTCGGCTTCCTGGTCGCTTACCTTACCGTCTTGTTCATCGTGGCCGAGCCTTTGCGTAACTCCGGCAAGTTTACCATGGCCGACGTGCTCGCCTATCGCCTGAAAGCCAAGCCGGTGCGCACCATGGCCGCCCTCAGCACCATCGTCGTCAGCACCTTCTACATGATCGCCCAGATGCTTGGCGCAGGGCAGTTGGTTGGCCTCTTCCTCACCGATACGGCCGGCAAACCGCTCGTCAGCTTCGAGTGGGCCGTTATAGGCGTCGGCATCCTGATGATTATCTACGTGGTATTCGGCGGTATGCTGGCGACCACCTGGGTGCAAATCATCAAGGCCATACTGCTGATGAGCGGCACGATCCTGCTCAGTCTCCTCGTCCTCAGCCACTTCGGCTTCAACCTGGGCAACTTCTTCAACGCCGTCACCCACGTCACCTACACCGACCCCGTCACGAAGGCCCCGATCACCAAGAACTTCCTTGAGCCGGGGCTGCTCTACAAAGGGCAGACGGGCGCGTTGGACCTCTTCTCGCTGGGGCTGGCACTGGTGCTGGGCACTGCGGGTCTGCCCCACATACTCGTGCGCTTCTACACCGTGCCTAGCGCCAAAGTCGCCCGCAACAGCATTATTTGGGCGATAATACTCATCGGCGGCTTCTATATCCTGACCACCTTCCTCGGTTGGGGCGCTGCCACCATCGTGGGCCGCGACTTCATCGCCAAGCACGGCGGCACCAACATGAGCGCGCCCCTGCTGGCGTCGGCCAACGGCGTGGGAGGCGACATCCTGTTCGCCTTCATCTCTGCGGTCGCCTTTGCCACCATCCTGGCAGTCGTGGCCGGCCTCACCATCAGCGCCTCTACCTCCTTCTCCCACGACTTCTGGACCAACGTGGTGCATAGCGGCAAAGAGCGCACCAAGGGCGAAGAAGTGTTGGTAGCGCGCATCGCGGCCTTCGGCGTGGGCGTGGTCTCCATCCTGCTGGCTATCCTCCTGAAGAACCTCAACGTAGCCTTCCTGGTGGGGTTGGCCTTCGCTATAGCCGCGTCCGCCAACCTGCCCGTGATCGTCTTCTCGCTCTTCTGGAAACGCTTCAACACCACAGGCGCGGTGGCCGGTATCGCGGTTGGCCTCCTGTCCGCCCTCATACTGATCACCATCAGCCCCAGCATTATGACCCTAGACCCACCGACCGTCACCGGCGCTGCCCGCCACCTGATCCAGGCAGCGCCCATCTTCCCGCTCGCCAACCCCGGCATCGTCAGCATACCGCTGGGCTTCCTGGCGGCTTATATCGGCACCCTCATCGGCGAGCGCGAGCCGAACGCCGAAGACAAGTTCAACGAGCTAGAGGTCCGCGCCACCACCGGCCTCGGAGCCGAAACAGCATAACGAGTACTGAGTACCGAGTAGGGGCGATCCTTGTGGTCGCCCCTTTTGGTTGGGGCAAACACGGCTAGCACAGCGCCGAAGTCGGCCCCGGCGACTTCCTCTCCGTCGCCCTGAAGCCGTCCACAAAGAAGGAGCCCTAGGCGGCGAACCCGTCGTCTTCATGGTCGCCCGCGCCTGCTCCGGTATCCTGATGATGAACATGGAGGGACCGGAGGCGGGCTAGCAGCCTGGTGGGGCTTGACACACTACACGGGCCAGTGTTACTATTACAACCAGTAGACAATCTTGCTTGGCCGTTATAGCACGCAACCTAGAGTAGCCGCCATTTCGTTATGTCTTAGAAGGAGGCAAAGCTATGAAGCGCGTTTTACTCACAGATGCTTTCCTTTGCATTCTTGCCAGTATTGGCACAGGTATGGCATCGGCTATGTTGACCAACAGCCCAACCGGCAACCTCGGTGTTATCACCAGTGCCACTGCCACGCCCACCTGCGCGGCGAGCTGGGCTATAGTTAGCAGTCCCAACCCCGGTCTTTACAATAAGCTGACCGGGGTTGTTGCTGTTGCTGCAAACAATATTTGGGCTGCGGGGCGATACCTCAATAACCAAGATACGGACCGAACGCTGGTAGAACACTGGAATGGAAGTACCTGAACCGCAGTTCCCAGCCCCAACGTTGGATCAGGCGACAATGGGTTAACGGGTATAGCCGCTACCTCAGCAAATGACATCTGGGCAGTAGGCGGTTACTCAGATGCTAATATTAGCGGTGCCTACCCAACGCTAATCGAGCACTGGAACGGTTTGGACTGGGGTGTCC
>JBBSGN010000569.1:0-2935 GCA_038254085.1 Chloroflexia bacterium
ATAGTAACTCGCCACTCACAACTCACAACTCATTGACCTTGGCTGCCATGATGAAGTCATTCTCGGACAGGCCCTTGATGGCGTGGGTGGTGAGGTCGAGGCGCACGCGGTTCCAGGAGATGTGGATGTCGGGGTGATGGCCCTCCGCTTCGGCTAGATCGGCCACTTTGTTGACGAAGGAGATGGCCTCGCGGAAGTCCTTGAAGCGGAACCGGCGGGTAAGGGTGCTGTCCTTAAGTTCCCACCCCGGCACCTGCTCCATCATCCGCTCGGCCTGCTCCTGCGACATGGGCGGCGTGCCCGCCTCGCACGCTACACAATATTTCTGGGTTAGGGTTGTCATATGCTCGCCTCCTTTACGCCTCTACACTCGATATGGTGCGCTTCACCTCTACGGAGTAGGGCAAGGTGGTCCTGTTCCTGTATACCGCCCGAGGAACAACCGGCTCGTTCCCTGGCCCGACAACCCGCCCGCGACCCAGAGGTCGTTTGGCGAGACGGCGGCTATTGCATCAAGGGAAGTATTGGTAGCCAGATTCAACCCGGGGATATCGCTCCAGGCTGTGCCGTCCCAGTGCAACAGCAAAGCCTGCAGTGGCCCCCCACCCTGATTGGAGTAGGAGCCTGTAACCCATATATCTTTGTCAGAGAAAGCCGCTATACCACTCAGATGGTTATATACAGAGCCAGGGCTTGGGGCAACCCCAGGCAAACGGGACCAACTCTTGCCGTCCCAATGCAGCACCAACGTGCGCGATTCTTCAGAGCCTACCGCCCACACGTTATCCCTCGATATCGCCGCCACGCGATACAGGCCGCTGGGCGGTGGGCCGGGCTTGATCGCGGGGTCGGGTGCGACTACACTCCACGTCTTGCCGTCCCAGTGCGTTATCAAAGCCTTCCACTGGTATAATCCGGTATCATACTCGCCTACCGCCCAGACATCATCCCTAGAGACGACGGCTATAGAGTAAAGTTCGTTCCTTACCGAGTTTAGACTGGGTCCTGGCACAATACTCCAGACCTTGCCGTTCCAGTGCATGAAGAGCATCTGCGTTTTTCGGGAATTACTATTGGGATCAGAAACCGAGTAGCCGACGGCCCAGGCATCGTCTTTAGAGACAGACGCCACGCCGGTCAGGTAGCTCAACGTCGCGTGCCCGGTGCTGGGGGTGGGCACAATGCTCCAACTCTTGCCGTCCCAGCGCATCGCTAGCGCAAGGGCCTCCTCGCCCTCGTAAGCGCCCTCATAGTTGCCCACAGCCCAAACGTTGTCGGTAGATAGAGCAGCCACAGATACTAACTCTGCGCGCCGCGTTTCGACAGGGCCTGGAGCAAGCGCCCGCGTTACGGTTAAGGTGGGGCCGAGAAAGTGGGTCCACGTCTTGCCGTCCCAGTGGAAGATAAGGGTTTCGCTCTCCGGGTCGCCGCCAGAGTAGGAACCGACGGCCCAGGCGTTGTTGGGAGAGATGGCTACCAGCCCTTGTACATTGAGGGAGTATACTGCTAAAGACGGACCCTGAGCACGGGACCAGGCTTTACCATCCCAGTGCAAGAACGTTAGCCGCGTCTGGTAATAGTGTTCTGGATCAGATAAGTCTTGATGGTATCCCACGGCCCATACGTCGCTCGTGGACGCTGCCGATACTGCGCTCAGGGAATTGTTCTCCTTTTCAACATTGGGACTTTGGACGTTGCTCCACCGCCTGCCGTCCCAATGCAGCGTCAACGCGCGAGTAAGACAAGACTGCTCAGAGTTGCCGCATACACCTGAGCGACCTACCGCCCAGACGTCATTAGCAGCGATTGCTGCCATAGCGTGCAACTCGTTGCCGCCCGTGCCAACATCAGGGCTGCCCACGATGCTCCAGGCTGTGCCGTTCCAGTGTATGGTGAGCGTCTTGCTCGAAGGTCCAACTCCATAATAGCCCACAGCCCACACGTCGCTCGCGGACAGGGCGGCAACTCCGTTGAGTATGTTTTCATCAGCGCCAACGTTGGGGCTGGGCACAATGCTCCAAGCTGTACCGTTCCAATGCTGCACCAGCGTGCGAGACCCATTGCCGGTGTAGGAATTACTGTTGTATGGCGAGACCAGACTATCGCTGGAATGCCCCACCGCCCAGGCCTCGACTGTATTGGTTTCCTTGTTGGCCGCCACCGCCACGGCTTGAAGCTCATTGGTCACCGCGCCCGCGTCGGGGCTGTCCACCATGCTCCACGAGCCGCAGATCGGTCTGGCAGTGGGGCTGGCAGCCACCACGAGCGGCGCGTTGGTGGTTGCCTGGTGTGTGGGGCTACCCGATGAGCCACCAGTGAGCAGTGACCAGTGACCAGAAGAAGACACGCCCCACAGCACGGCGGTGGTGCCCACCCTGGCGGCGAGACTCTTCCCGTCGGGCGACCAGTAGAAATCACTCGCGCTGCCTTTGAGGATTGACAGCAACTCCTTGCCGGTGTCGGGGTCCCAGAGTCTGATGGCGCCTTCCAAAAAGGTGTTATATGGGTCCGCCCCGGCTATCATGCTGAAGACCGGCCCGTTGGCGTGGGGGCCGTCTAAAGAGGCCAATACGCTACTGTCGGGCGACCAGGCGACCTTTTGCACTTGCCCGCCCGCCGTGAACCGCGCTTTCTGCCGCCCGCTGTCAACGTCCCACACGCTGATGTGATCGCCGTCAAAGGTGGCGAGGGCGCGTCTATCGGGCGACCACGCCATGCCCGCGAGCTCTACGTACCCTTCGCCCCTGTAGACGTAGGTGGGCGTAGGGGTGAGACTCGGTCCAGGCGGCAGGGTGGGCCAGGGGGTTACGGTGAAGCCCTGCGCGTTGGTGGGCACAGGCGGCGGTGGGGCTGTCGGCTGCTTGATGGAGGACTCTTTGGTTGGTACGGGAGTGGGCAGTTCGGGCGGAGGCGGCGCTGGATCGGGCAGGGCACG
>JBBSGN010000570.1:0-2932 GCA_038254085.1 Chloroflexia bacterium
CAGCACCCTTAGAGCCTACTATATGCTGTAGTGCGCTCAGAAGTGCGATAGCATAGGCCCTTCTCGTTCGGGAACCGCGCCCTTCCAACATTTCAAAGATGTGCAAAACTCATCAAGTCCACCCTTCAAGGCTCATAGACCCTAGACTTTACGAGGTCTACCCACTAAACGACGCACCCAGGGGCGCTTCTCTCTTTCAGCTTGCCTCTTACGAGCCATAGCAGCCGCAGCCATTGCATTCTGCGCTTCCCGGCGACACACTTCACAATACCGAGGCAAAGGCCCAGGGTACCGCCACTCCTCATGCTCCTGGCTGCACCATTCACACCGCCAGGACACCCGACGAGCTTGCCGAACACGCACATGGCCTTGCTTACTTACAACCACTTTAGGCGGTAATGGGCTAATTTCGTCTCCCACAATGGCTATCCCCCTATAATACTGTTAGAACTACTCACATTATATAGGTAAGAAGATGAAATGTCAACCCCGCCTCACTATCTTCTGCATTCATACTTGGCACTATCGCCAACCTTCTGGGGGGAGGAAACTACCCCATTGGTCCTGTGCTTTTCCTCCCCCCAGACCCCCCACCTTTCACAGGACCAGGGGGGCTGGGTTGGGAGGCTAGTCAACATCTATCTGTTCCCCAAACTTCTCTTGCAGCTTCACCGCCACCTGCCGAAGCTCGCGCCGGTCGTCACTTACCAGCAGTTCATCAGCAAAATAACCCTCTAAAGTGGTAAGCGCTTTGCCTACAGCTACAGCCAACTCCAACGCTACCACCTCGCCGGCACGGTAGTACTCCATCTCTATATCAAAGAGCGCATTATGACAGGCATCGAACCGCTTCCCTAATCGCCGAGCTAATTTATCCATCTCTCGCAATTGCCGAGTTAGTTTATCCATTACAGAACCCCTTATTCTAAGCTCAGAACCCCAGCGCCTGTAGAGCATGATGTTCAAGCGCCTTGTACTGGATAACCTCATTACCTAGAACCATATAGCGCAGGCGCTTCTTAGACGTTTCACCCCGCCAGGTTCGGGTCTGCCTCTCTAATTGCGCCTGGTAAATGCTGTTCATTTCGAGCAATACACCCGGCATATCGTCCGATTCAGCAAGCGCAGCAAAGGAAGAGAAACACCCAAAAGCCTGCAAAGCTAATCGCCGCTTCTCAGGAACACGCTTAGGACCTCGGCGCACTACTACGCCCACGTCCACACCCCACATCTCGATGGCGCCCTCTACAAGCGCACGCCAACGCGCATCTACAGCCCACCGTGAACGGTTGCAGTCTTGCTCAGAGGGTATTCGTAAAGAGAGGTAGCCGCCTTGCATATTACCGTCACCAAAGCCAAAGCGTAAAAGCGCAGGCACGTCTAGCTGCTCAACACTATTCACGCCCAGGTCGCGCAACACGTCACGAGTTAGCCGTAGCTCCACCCGCATTACATCGCCGTGTTGTTCACGCTCCCAACCACGCGCCCGCCACATATCTAAGAGGTATTCCTTCTCCTGCGACTTCTCCACTATCTCTTTGACCTTGTTGTACCAGGCCACCGATACCTGGCTACGCTTACCGCCCCAACGCATGGAGTTCACATTATCGCCGTCGTAGTCTTCTAACCCAGGATTATCAGCGTGCGTAACAAAGCGCCGTTGCCGCACCATGTCGAAGGTAGGGACAAGGCCGGTCTGGTCTACAGCTACGTGGCACTCGGAGACCTGGCGCTCCATTACAGAGCCAGACCCAAATATCTGCTCCACTGCCTGAGTAGCACGTTCTACGGCCTGCTGTAGGCCATGCTCAAAGAGGGCTTGCGACAGTAGACGCACACGCACAGGAGGGAATAGAGAGTTAGTAGTTACAGTCACCTGGCAGAGGTCAGGCACAGTAAGCACATAGGCAAAGCCACCTTGCCCACGAGCCGAGATAAACATCTGCAGGTCATCAAGGCAATAGCGGCTCTCGCTACTCTCCTGGGCGAGCGCTTTCCAAGCTGCAAGGTCCACCAGGGTACGAGTGTAGGCATCACTATCCAACTTGTATGTGAGCCACAAGCTATCTATGCTTGTATGCCAAACTCTAACCTCTGAAGCTTCAGAAGCAGGAGAATAACATGGCTTGTATTTTGAAGGCCCTATGCTATATAGTTTTGGGCCTTCAAGAACACCGACTGCACCAGCTCCACCAGCTCCACCAGCTCCACCAGCACCTGATACACCTGGCGCTGATATGGGCGCACGCAGGCGCCCCCCCATATCAGCGCACAGGGCTGCTAGTTGTCCAGCTACACTTCCTCCACTCCCCTTTCCTTTAGCCCCAGGGACGGCAGACGTAGGAGTACCACCTACCGCCCCTCTTTCATGCACAGACCCAACACGCCGGTTGCGCCGACCTGCTGCGCCTTCGGGGGATTGACTTGTAGAACTTGTAGGGTTATAATCAGATTGCATGAAACCTCCAACAGGGTTGATTGCCAATGCGTGAGGTCTCCTGTTATTCCACCAGGAGCCACACGTAAAGGACCCAAAAGCTAGCTGACTTTGTTAGAAGTGGAGGCTAGCTTTTGGCTTTTAATAAGACAAAATCCCAGCACCGCACCACACGGAACTGGGACACTCAAATTGACATCGACTTTTACCCGCTAGCACTATTTCAGCTAGATCGCCTAAGCGGAGACTCGGCTCGCGTACATTCCACTCTACGCGGGGTATTTGTTTATTATGCGTCTTGACCAGATAATAGCACAGATATTCCATCACGTCAATACCTCTCAGTACCTCTCTCAGCACCCTTAGAGCCTACTATATGCTGTAGTGCGCTCAGAAGTGCGATAGCATAGGCCCTTCTCGTTCGGGAACCGCGCCCTTCCAACATTTCAAAGATGTGCAAAACTCATCAAGTCCACCCTTCAAGGCTCATAGACC
>JBBSGN010000571.1:0-2920 GCA_038254085.1 Chloroflexia bacterium
GGGTCTTCGCGGCCATCATCGTCATCGCGGCGGTGAGCATTGCTCTGTTCCTGCTCACCTCAGTAGTAGAGCGTATCGCTATCCCCTGGTACTTCGCGGGCCGGCATGAGATCGGCGGCGCGCTGGTTGAAGAGAACGCTCTGTAGAGGCGGTTCGTGAACCGCCTCTACAGGACCTACATAAATTGGAGGTAATAGACATGAAGAAGATTTACTCGTTACTCACAGCCTCGCTGGTCATGCTGGCGCTGGCCGGTTGCGGCGCGGCCACCCCGGCGGCTGCGCCACCCACCGAAACATCGGCCCCGGCCAATACGGTTACTGCGGCCACCCCAACCACATCACAGGCTGCCACGCCCACCCAGGCCGCGATGGGTAAGAAGGACAAGGTGCGGTTCTCCCTCGACTGGACGCCCAACACCAACCACACGGGCATTTACGTTGCCATGCAAAAAGGTTGGTACGCGCAACAGGGCCTTGACGTGCAGATACTGCCCTACTCGGATGCCAACACGCCCGATACGCTGGTAGGCACGGGTCAGGCCGACTTTGGCATCAGCTTCGAGGAGTCGGTAGTGACGGACCGGGTGAACAATCTGCCTGTGAAATCGGTGGCGGCGGTGCTGCAAACCAACACTTCGGCCCTTGTGGCCCTCAAAAGTTCGGGCCTGGACCGCCCAGCCAAGCTGGAAGGCAAGAGATACGCGGGGTTCGGCTCGACCTTCGAGGAGCCGGTGGTCAGCACGGTCCTCAAAGCCGACAGCGCGCCGACCGGCAAGTTCGAGAATATTACCACCAACCTGTCCGGCTACCAGGCCCTTGTATCCAAGCAGGCAGACTTCATGTGGGTATATCTTGGCTGGGAAGGGGTGCAGGCCAAACTGAGCAACGTCGAGATCAACACCTTCCCTATCAAAGACTACGGCGTGCCCGACTACTACACCCCAGTGATCATCGGCAACGAGCACTTTCTCAGCGATCACGGCGACGTGGCGCGCCGTTTCCTGGCGGCCACCGCGCGCGGCTACGAGTACGGCGTCACCAACCCGGACGATGCTGCCGACATACTGGTGAAGGCTGCCCCGCTGGGCACCTTTGCCGACGCCTCTTTGCCTAAAGCCAGCCAAGAGTATCTGGCCCCGTTCTACAAGGGTAGCCAGCCGCACTGGGGCACGCAGACGCTCGATTACTGGACCAACTTCCCGAAGTTCATCGCCGCCACCGGCCTCCTCAAGACCTCCGACGGCCAGGCGGTCAAACCCGAAGATATACATTACGGCGATCTGTTTACGAACGACTACTTGCCGCAGAGCAAATAGAGTAGGATAAACCAAACACCGACCTGGTCGTTAGGGGACAGGTCGGTGTTTGGTTCATGCCCCAATACGCAAGACCACTATCAGCAGTTGGCCGCCGTCCAGCCAGACTTGTGGGTTAGGGCCGGATACTTGGTTGCTGACGCCTCGGCCTCGGCCTTCAAGTAGCGGCTCCGACTTCAACGGGAATAAGAGGTCCTGGGTGCTGACGCCCTCGGCGTCCCCGCCCACCGGCAGGAGCGTTACGGTATCACCTACTTTACCGTTGACGGCATTCCATCGCCCCGGCTTGGCAAGAGAGACCTCCTGCCGTCCCTCGATCACCCGAACATCAACCTCTGCTAATTTGGGGTGGGTCAGCAGCAGGACGTTAGCGAGCGTGTGGTCGAGCCGCCCACCCACGCCCCCCAGCAGGATGATAGTGTCGGGCCGCCACTGTAAAGCGGCCAGTACCGCCAACTCGGTATCGGTCTCCCACTTGGTGTCGTGCGCGTACCGCCTTACCTCCACGCTCGACGCTTCCAGTTCCGCCAACACAGAAGGTGGGCTGCTATCCAGGTCGCCTATTACAAGGTCCGGCACGACACCCAGCCGCGCCGCCAGCGACGAGCCTCCGTCCGCCGCCACTACCCTGTCGGGTCTGGGCAGCCAATCAACCGACTCCTGGCCGCTCCAAATAGGACTGGCCGCCAACACCCAAACGCAGTGGGCGGGCTTGTGGTTATTCTCCTGGTCGCTGTCGCTTTCTTCCAGCATATTATGTGCCCTGCCGGAGTTTTCTTCTCTGCCTGGCTGCCTCAAACAGTATGATGGCGGCGGCAATCGCAGCGTTTAGCGACTCGGTCCCGCCCTCCATAGGTATGGAGATCGCTCGGCCTCCTTGCTCCACAAATCGTGCGGCTTCGGCGCTCAGGCCGTGCGCTTCGTTGGACACGATCAGGGCGCTCGGCTGTCGCCAGTCAGCCTGGTCGTACGCTTCGTCCGCGCTCGCCTGGGTAGCGAATATTTGCCCACGGTCTATTTGTAGCTTTTCCAGGTCGCGCCCGATCCTCTCCCAATCGCGGTCAGGGTAGGCGGGCAGGCGGAAGTGCGCGCCCATGGCCGACCGCACCACCTTTGGGTTGTACAGGTCCACACAACGCGGCGTAAGCCACACGGCATCCACGCCTGCCGCCTCGGCTGTCCTCAGTATCGTGCCGAGGTTGCCGGGGTCTTGTATATCATCGCAGACCAGGGCCAACGCCGCCCTTTTTGTCGGTGGCGCAGGCTCCCTCCATTCCACAAACGGAAACGCCGCCACTATCCCCTGCGGGTGTAGCGTGTCGCTCGCTGCCTCTATAGCCCGCGGGCTGGCCTCAGCAAGTACGGTCTTCCGCTCGCCTTGCCCTGCAAGTAACTCCCGAAGCAGTTTGCTGCCTCGCTCGGTCCGCCCCAACAACTCGGAATTGTAAAGGCAAATGTCGGGTGGGTAGCTTGCCCGCAACCCCTCCTCGACCGCCCTGACCCCTTCGACAAGGAAGCGCCTGCTCTCGCGTCTCCCTTTAGCGGTAGTAAGAGCGCGCAACGACTTGACCGTTGGGTTGGCCGGGCTATCTATCATCGCCA
>JBBSGN010000572.1:0-2919 GCA_038254085.1 Chloroflexia bacterium
CGACCGACGACCGATAAAGCTGATAGCTGATTGGTGGCGTCGTCGGTCGTCGGTCGTCGGTCGTCGGTTACGCCGCCCAGGCGCTTCCCTGGCGGGTGTGTTGGGTTGAGAATCGGGTGGGGCGATCATGGTGTCAGTTTGAGGAGGGTGGCTGTGTCGCTGCCGGGTAGCTCGAAGGTGCGAAGCGTCGTGTAATGCTGCCGTACCCAGGGATTGGCCCCAGCAGAGGCCATCCAGGCGGGCATGGCGAGGATGTAGTCTGGCTTGTAAGTCTGCACGGCCCACAGGTTGTCCCCGGTGGCGCGATGCGGAGCCACATCGGGCTGGATCAGGCCGACGAAGTCCACGATACGCCGTTGGCTGAAGTAGCCCAGGAAGCCAACCTCCTCCGCGCCGACGCTCGCGCCTGGGGGAGTATTTGCGGCAAGCCAGCGGCCTGCTTCTGTGTAAAGTTGCGAGCGCGGGGCGGGTTCGGGGCGCTGGTTCTGTATATCGTTTGCCAAATACGCCCCGCCCACGAGCAGGCAGGTCGCCATCACGCCCGCCAATTTCGCCGAGGACGAGGGCAAGGCACGCCACACATACTTGACGAGGAAGTCCCCAGCCACGCTTCCACCCATAACGACCAGCAGCATAGCGACCGGCACAAGTGGGCTATAGTACCAGGGATAGCGCGGCACGTGCAGCAGGCTAAAGCCGGAGATGAAAAGCGCCGCCCACAACAGGGGCAAGAGGAGGGCCGAGCGACCCCTGATAATCGCCGCAAGCCCTATGGTCAATAAGACCAGCGCAGGAACCCACAGCCAGGCATTACTGCTGAAGGAGCGCACCCAGAAATAGCCTATGCCGTCAAAGAACGAGACCGTGCCGGGCGTGTTGCCTTGCGAGAGCTTGGCTCCGAGCGTGGCGGGGAGGGGCGAGCCGAAATAGAGCCACGCGAGGATGTACCAGGGGGCTATCACCAGCGCGTAGAGCAAGATCGCACCCCAGGGCCAGAGCCGCAGAGAGGTTTTCAGATGGGTGGCGACGAAGTAAATGGCGATGGCGAGGCCGACCAGCACGCCGTCTCCGCGCGTGACCGCCGCAAGTCCTGCGAGCAAGGCCGCAGGGAGCCAGTTCTGCCGGGCGGCAGCCCACCAGCTCCCCCAGGAGAGGGCCATCAGCAATGGCATCTCTATGCCCAGCCCGTATGTGGTGACCGGGCAGAGGAAGGTAAGGGCCGCCGTAGCGATACCGAGCCAGGGAGCGTGCCCGCGCACCGAGGAGACCAACCCCACGCAGCAGACCGCGAACGCCAGCAGGCACAGCAGGCTCAACACGTAGCCAAGCGCAGGGATGTCAAGACCGAGCAGGCCACCGGCGGCCAGAACGAGGGTAAAGAGGGGGGTGGTGGTGCTTTGTACGCGCTCACCCGGGTTGAAGACGAAGCCGTTGCCCGCCGCCAGGTTGGAAGCGTAACGATAGGTGATATATGGATCGTCACCCGGCTGCCCCCGAAAGGCCCACGCCATGTACAGCCACAGAGCCAGGCTGAGAGCCACCGCCGCAAGCCACCCTTTATAGTTTGGCAGCCCCAAACGCCTGCCTGCGTCCTGCTCAATCGCTGGTAGATTGGCTGGAGATTCGAGTAGCCGTCTATCGGGCGGCGAAACCGTAATCTGCGACAACACAAGAGAAGAGTCAAGCCGAGGGAAAGGCCAACGGGAGGCAAGCTGGGTAAAGGTCCGTACTCTCGCAAAGGGAGACATGAGCTAAACTGTCCTCCTGGTGCCAATTATACATCAAGTGGTGGGGAGACGAGGGACGAAGGACGACCGACGACGACTTATACACGACTACCGAATACCGTCCTTCGTGGCACGAAAATTGATTGTTCGTGGGCACGTAGTTTCCTACTGCCGCTTAGGGGCTGTGAAGATACCGACATTAGCCAGCGCCACACGATAAACATCCTCTTAACGGCCAACATGGCAGAACACAAGGAGGTAAAACATGGAAACAAATGAGCATTCGGTAGCAGTGGGCGTATTTGAAGACCGCGCCCGCGCGGAGCAGGCAATCGGGGACCTTAAGCAGGCTGGGTTCACAGACGAGCAGGTAGGCTACGCAGCGCGGGACGAACAAGCCGCCGAGCCGGGGATGGTTGCCACCGAGGAAGGGCACGGTGGGACCAGAGAGGGCCTGGCGATGGGAGCTATTACTGGCGCGTCGTTCGGCAGTATCGTGGGGGCGGCTGCTGCTCTGCTTCTCCCAGGCATCGGCCCGGTGATCGCGGGTGGCATATTGGGCGCGGCCCTCACCGGGGCAGCAATCGGCGCGGCCACGGGCGGGATCGCGGGCGCCCTGCGCGAGTGGGGACTGCCCGAAGAGGAAGTCCAGTACTATCGCGGCGAATTCGAGGCTGGCCGTACAATCGTGACTGTCCACGCGAACGGGCGACAGCAGGAAGCGATGGCTATCTTGCGTCGCAACGGAGCCTATGACGCCGGCACCCGTGCTACGGCCACTACGACCACCCCCACCAGCACAACCACCGAGGTGACACCGCCGCCTGCTACGACAACCACTACCACAACCGCCGATCAAACCACTACCGAGAACCGGACAGATATGTAAGCCGCCCGTAGCCAACCCCCGTTAAACCTAAGGGCAGCACAGAGGGTAAAGTGAGTAACGAAACGGGTCTAGTACATATACTAGACCCGTTTGAATATTAGTGGAGTAGGGGGGACTCGAACCCCCGACCTTCTCAATGCCATTGAGACGCGCTCCCAACTGCGCCACTACCCCATAGCAAGTAGATAATCGTCCGCCATATGAACGTTTATCCTTTGACCGTTCCTTGCGGGAACTAATCGAAGTATACAGACATTCTTTCGAGTATGCTCCACAGGTACTAAATAAACCTTCTCGCTTTCC
>JBBSGN010000573.1:0-2916 GCA_038254085.1 Chloroflexia bacterium
GGGAAAGCGTGGAGCACAAGGGGTACTGACCCTAAGGGCTGAGTTGCTCAGCGAGCGATGGGAAGAAAGCTGGCCCAAAACTCGTATCCTCAAAGTCGCCTAAACGCTGGCGCGCACCCGAGGTAACATGCCGACTTGACAGGAGCATTGTAACTACACTATAATCCCAGGGCAGTTTCTAGGCTGAGGCTCTCTCTTTTTTATCAAAGGTAAGCATTTCCGCTTTTGTGGAGCATATTCGAGCGGGAGGCGGCACGCCGCTTTTACCTGGCAGGCCCAGGCCTCTGCTATCTGACCTATTTGCCCCGGCGCAGCGTAGCGTCACCGAGTTTCGGCAGTTAAGCCTCATGGCCGTTCGTCCGGCCCGCCACTGCCCTTCATTATCGTATGGAGGCAAGTTCCGCTTGCCGGGAGGAATTACCCACCAATGATAGGTCCATTGAACGCTCTGTTCGGCCTTTTCAGCCGCGACCTGGGAGTAGACCTGGGTACGGCCAACACGCTCGTCCACGTTCGCGGCAAGGGCATAGTCGTCTCGGAACCCTCTGTCGTCGCTATAGATAAACGCACCCGCAAGCCTTACGCGGTCGGGGCCGAGGCCAAGGCTATGGTCGGCAAGACCCCAGGTTATATAGTCGCTATACGCCCCCTCAAGGACGGCGTGATAGCCGACTTCGACATGGTCGAGGCGATGCTCAAGCACTTTATTCGCAAGGTGCATTCCCAGGGCCTCATGTCCCCCAAGCCTCGCGTGGTGATCGGCATCCCCTCCGGCGTGACCGAAGTCGAGCGACGCGCAGCTCACGATGCGGCCATCAACGCGGGCGCGCGCGAGGCATACCCGATAGAGGAGCCAATGGCTGCCGCTATCGGTGCGGGCCTGCCTGTGCAAGAGCCGATAGGCTCGATGATCGTGGACATCGGCGGCGGCACCACCGAGGTAGCCGTTATATCGCTGGGCGGTATCGTAATTAACCACTCGATCCGCACCGCCGGTGACGAGATAGACGAAGCAGTCATCCAGTATGCCCGCCGTGAGCATAACCTTCATATCGGCGAGCGCATGGCCGAGGCCGCCAAGATAGCCGCCGGGTCGGCTTACCCCCTCGAAGAAGAAGTAGCCGTCACCCTGCGCGGGCGCGACGTTATCACCGGCCTTCCCAAAGCCGTTGACGTGAGCAGCGTCGAGTTGCGCGACGCCATCGCCCAGCCCGTCTCCGAGCTTATTGAGGTGGTGAAGCTGGCTCTCGAAGAGACGCCTCCCGAATTGGTCGCCGACATCATGCAGAACGGCATAACGCTGGCTGGGGGTGGTGCGCTACTCAAGGGCCTGGACAAGCGTCTCGCCATCGAGACCAAAATGCCCGTCACCATCGCCGACGACCCCCTCACCTGCGTGGTCCGAGGCGCAGGCCGCATAGTAGAATCCCTAGAACAGTACGACCGCATACTCCGCACCAGCGCCCAAAACCGCCGCGCAGTAGTAGTGCAATAGTGCGTAAAACGTAAAACGTAAAACGTAAGAAGGGAGCCTCTTACGTTTTACGTTTTACGTTTTACGAGTCGTTTTACGTTATGAAGTCCAAAGACCGCTCCCTCACCTGGACGCGCACCCTCTATCTGCTGGTGACGCTGGTGCTGGTCAGCCTTGCTCTCATCCTGTTGAGCCAGGGGCGATACCTACAGCCGTTCGAGAGCGCCGCTGGGCAGGTGCTAAGTCCCGTCCAGCAGGCTGCGCACGACGCCACCTCTACAGTGGGCGGGTGGATTGACGCGCTGAGGCGCATGAACCAACTGGAAGCCGAGAATAAGAAGCTGCGCGAAGCCCTCGATTCCGTGACCGCCGAAAACGCCGTCTACGAAGTGTACAAGCGCGAGAATCAGCAGTTGCGCGCCATGCTCAAGTTCCAGGCTGACCGGCCCGACATCAAGGCCGTGCTTGTCAACAACATCGGCGGCGACCCCACCGGCCTAATGGAGATTATGACTATAGACCAGGGGAGCGAAGACGGCATCGCACCCGGTATGCCTGTAGTTAGCCCCGGCGGCATATTGGTCGGGCAGGTGTCGGCTGTCAAGGCCGACCGCTCAACGGTGCTCCTCGTCACCGATGTAGAGTCGCACGTATCGGTAGCCACCCAGCGCACCCTCACCCCTGGCGTGCTGGACGGCCAGTGGCAGAAGGGCGGCAGGCTCCTCGTGCGGCGCATCCCGCGCGACGCGGACCTGAAAGAGGGGGACATACTGCTCACCTCCGGGGTGGGCGGCACCTTCCCCAAGGGCCTCATAGTCGGCCAGGTGTCCAAGATCAGCCAAAACGACGTGCAAACCGAAAAGCAGGCCGAAGCGTATCCTCTGGTGGAACTGAACTCGCTGGAGAATGTACTGGTAATTACGCAAAAATAGGGGTCAGAGGTCGGGGGTCCGATTGTGGGCGGATAGCGGCTGAATGTAGAATTACCAAATAGGGGTCTACTGAGATGACCATCCAGACGTATCGGGATTTAGTGGTATGGCAGAAAAGCATGGATTTGGTAGTCGAAAGCTATCATTTGTCGAAGTTGTTTCCACGAGACGAACAGTTCGGCCTGACAAGCCAGCTTCGGCGCGCCGTCGTGTCGGTTCCAGCGAACATAGCCGAGGGTCATGGACGCTTGCATAGAGCCGATTTTGTTCGTTATCTCTCTATCGCAAGAGGCTCGCTTACCGAAGCAGAGACCCACCTGGGGGTAGCTCGTCGTTTGGGCTACTTAAGCGAAGATCGGATCAACGAGGTGTGGGCGCTATTCCAGGAAGTAGGTCGGCTATTAAGCGGCCTCATACGGTCCCTGGAAAATAGAGACAACAACTCCTCAAAAGGTCGGATATTAGAGTCCCAGGAACTCTACGAAGCCGACTGACCCCTGACCCCTGACC
>JBBSGN010000574.1:0-2904 GCA_038254085.1 Chloroflexia bacterium
GTCATGAGCCAGTAGGGCATACAGGGACTGTCTGCGTGGGCGGCCGTCAGCCACTGCTCAATGGCGGTGTACTTGTGAAGTAGCTGCTGTTGTAGTTCCCGAAACTCCTCTACTTTATGCAGACTTTCCTCGGCCGGCGCTTGCCAGCCAAAGAACAGCTTCAGCAGTAGCTCGCTCCTGCCCACCTCATACTCGACCGGCTTGCTCAACCAGCGCGCTAATTCCTCCTGTCCTGCCTCGGTGAGAGCGTACACATGGCGGTCGGGCTTGCCCGTCTGCGCCTCTACTGAAACGGTCGCCAGTCCCTCCGCGACCAGAGACTTCAGGATCGGGTATATCTGCCCGTAGCTCTCGTTCCAGAAGTTGCTGAGGCTGCTCTCGATTGTCTTCTTGATGTCGTACCCGGACATCGGGCGCAAACTAAGCACGCCCAGCACGGCGTATTTGCTCTTGTTTTCCCGCCTCATAATATCTCCTAGTTATATATCTAAAAGATATTACAATTTGAAATAATTGTCAAGGGGCCAGATGACTGAAACTAAGCGCGTCCGAACCAGGACAAAAACGAAAACAGAAGCGCTCACCGCAGAGACGCAGAGAAAAACAATAACTCAGCGTTACTCTGCGCCCTCTGCGTCTCTGCGGTGAGTTACTCGCTCTCCATACTCCGATTCCGAATGCTTATTCGCGAGTCCGAACTTGCATCGGCACACGAAAAGGCGTATCATGCCCAAATGGATGTTGGGCAGCCGTAAGACCTGAGTCTGGTTTATTAAGCCTATGCGTTATCTGGGTAACAAAGACAGTCTGCTGACCTTTATAGACCAGGTGCTTGCTATGCACGGGGCGGCCAGCGCGCGGGTTGCGCCACTTAGTGTGTGCGATCCGTTCACCGGCACTACGTCGGTCGCCAGGCATCTCAAAAGGCAAGACTGGCGGGTCGTATCGGGTGACATCATGGCTTACTCGTTCGCCTTGCAACACGCCTATGTAGGCCTCAACGAAGCGCCCGCCTTTGCGGGGCTGCTGGACGCGGGAGTGCTCGACCCGCAGCTAAACCTGCCCGTGCCCCTCCACCGTGTGATAGCGCACCTTAATAACCTGCGTGGGGTAGAAGGCTTTTTCTACTGGAACTATTCGCCGGACGGGCACGAAGGGCGGCGCTACTTCACGGCGGCCAACGCCCTTCGCATTGACGCTGTGCGCCAGGCCATCAACTGGTGGCAAGAGATGGGCTGGCTGACCGAGGCCGAGCGCTATCTATTGGTGGCCGCGCTCATCGAGGCGGTGTCACGGGTGGCGAACGTGGCAGGGACCTATGCCGCTTATCTGAAGCGGTGGGACCCGCGCGCCCATAAACCGATGATTCTATCGGTTCCGCAGGTAGTTCATAGCTCGCAAGAACACCAGGTCAACCTTGCCGACGCCAACGAGCTTGTGCCTCAGCAGGAGTGCGACCTCCTCTATATAGACCCGCCGTACAACGCCCGCCAGTACTGCACCAATTATCACGTGTTGGAGACGCTGGCGCTGGGCGACGAGCCACAAGTCAAGGGGGTGGCCGGGCTACGGGCAGAGAACGGCAAACGCTCGCCATATTGCCGGACGGGGCAGGCCGAAGAAGCGCTATCTGGTTTGGTGCAACAGGCCAAAGCCAGGTGGATATTGATGAGCTACAACAGCGAGGGCTTAATCCCCCAGGACCGGGTGGTAGGGATACTGTCCCAGCGCGGCAATGTTGAGATATACGCATGCGAGTATCGCCGCTTCCGCTCGGACGCCGACGGCGACAACCGCCGCTACAAGGCCAATGACAAGGTGCAGGAGATGCTTTACTGGGTCCCTCTCTAAGTTTTGAGTTTTGAGTTTTGACCCTTTACTTCGTTCGAGGGCGTGGTTTTGAGTATTTGGTTGGTAGCATATAAGGCTGAAGGGTACGACGAGCTATTCTTGATGCAGGAGAAAGAAGTTGGAAAACCTGAGCCAAAAGAAACGGACACGACCTGTCGTAGAGCGACCAATCCCAACAACTCAAAACTCAAAACTCAAAACTCAAAACTTGGAGAGGGACCCACGTAACCGCCTCAACGACCTTACGGGGCGCGAATGGGTGCATTTTCTGTCGTCGGTCGAGGCGACGGCCTACCCTACGACGGGGCAGCAGTCCTATAGCCATAAGTTGAGGCGCACCCACCCTTCGCCCAAGCCGCCTCAGCTTATGCGGCGTATCGTGGAGTTCTTTACGAGGGAAGGCGAGTGGGTGCTGGACCCCTTTATAGGTGTGGGGGGCACATTGCTGGGATGCTCGTTGGCGGGGCGCAACGCGGTGGGTCTCGATATTTCAGCCGAGTACATAGAGACCTATTATGACGTAGCGCGTCACGAAGGCCTACGGGCGCAGACGGCTGTAGCGGCGGACGCGCGGCACATGCTGGCCCAGCCGCAAGTAGCCGGGCGTACTTTCGACATGGTGCTGACCGACCCTCCGTATGGCGACATGATGCGCCGGCGCCAGAACGGCGAGAAGAAGAAACGGACCGGCCACTCCTCTCCAACGCCCTTCACCTCTAGCCCGCACGACCTGGGGAACCTTCCTTACGAGCGGTTCATGGATGAACTGGCCTCGATCCTGGCGACCTCGCTCACGGTCCTCAAGCCCGACGGTTACCTGGTGCTGTTCGCCAAAGACCTCCAACCGACGGCCCAGCACCACGGCATGTTGCACGCCGATATAGTGGTCAGGCTGTCGTCTCTGCCCAACCTAGCCTACCGGGGCTGCAAGATATGGTATGACCAGACGCCCCGCCTCTACCCCTTCGGCTACCCCTACAGGTTCGTGGCGAACCAGTTGCACCAGTACATCTTGATCTTTCAGCGGACGACCGACGACCGACGACCGACGAC
>JBBSGN010000575.1:0-2900 GCA_038254085.1 Chloroflexia bacterium
GAGCAGAGCTAGCGCGAAAGCGCCAGTTTCGAGCAGGTAGGGTTGTTCGTAAACCGTCCAACTTACGTCATAGCGCCAGATGATGGCGATGACGGTGCCGGCGATGAGGCCAAAGGCCACTGAAACGGTCAGAATTATTAAGGCTGCGCGCTCGGTCCAAGCGAGCATACGCTTCGCGGACGAAGGCTGGACGATAGGTTGCGTGCGGATAAGTGGTGATGACATTTTTATCTCCTTCCTTTTGTACAAGTATATGCGCTGTAGAGGCAGGTCTTGTGCCTGCCTTCTTGCTTTATCGGAGCATTAACACAAGGCAAAAGGGCAGGCACAAGACCTGCCTCTACAGGTGGGTTAGGCGCTGCGACGTCTCAATCTAACGGCGAGGAAGCCGGTGAACAAGGCGAGTGCGCCTACATACAACCAGAGCGAGCCGTCAAAACCGCCGGCGCCAGTGCGGGGCATACCAACTGGCGCCTGGGCGGCTACTAGCACACCACAGGCGATGCGTGAACCACTGTTGCCCGCCGGATCGGTCATCAGGTCGTCGGGGCCGGCGTGAACGACCAGGGCACTGCCATCGGCGTCAAGGAGGGTGTTGGGAGCAGATGGGTCGAGCGAGACGCGCTCGTCGGTGGCCTGGTAGGTGGTAGCGCCGTCGGGATTGAGGACCAGGTTAGGTAGATCACCGGCGTGGGGGCCTACGGGGTTGTTGAGGCCATGCTTCATGTTAGTAGGGTTGAAGTGGCCGCCCGCCGACTTGAAGTCTGGCGCGTCGCACTTGCCTACCGCGTGAATATGGATGCCGTGCTCGCCGGCGGCTGCGGTAAAACCATTGAGTGTAACCTGTATCTTTACGCCGCCTGATGCGCCGGGGGTGAAGGTGGCGCTACCGACGGTAGTGCCCTGAGCGTCCTTCAGATCGGCGGTAGCGCCATTGACGCCTAGGGCCGAGGTGGGGCCAGCGAGTGCTGCCCACACCATTAATGGGGCGAGCAAACTGGCGTAAAACCGAGTTGTTCGTTTCATCTTTTTGCTCCTTTGCACTGGCCTTTGCACTGGCCTTTGTACTGGCCTTTGTACTGACATGTGTTTGCCTCCTTGTGGTTGATAAACTTGCCTGTGCCGTTTAATTGCTTGCTGAGCTCAGCAAGGCAAAGCATAAGGCAAAAAGAGAGTGCCGCAATGTGCAGGAAGACATATCAGGCTGCTGTAGAAAGTAAGGTTACGTTGTGTGTAGTGGCAGAGAAGCCAGTCGAAAGTAATGTGACATCCGGCATGTATATATCTATCTTCCGGCCCATTGCGGCGCATCCCTCTTTCTGCTATGCTCAGACCATGAGCCATGTAGCAATGGAGGCCGGTTCATCCCTTGCGGACCGACCCCAAATCCGAAATCTAAGGTCCAAGATCGGCAGTTGGCTGGCGCCCCGGCCCTTCACGCTGGTGTCTACTATCGTGTATGCGGCCCTGCTTGTTCTCGGGGCAACGGGCGACTGCGACGCTTGCCAGGGACAGGGGTGGGAGCCGTGGGCGATTGGTGGGGCATTCGCGGGGCTGCTGGCGCTGGACCGGCTCGACTATTTTCTGTTTGGAGACATGCCGCCCGCGAGGGCGGGGTTACTTTTCCTGGCTGGGCGGGTTGTGCTAATCGAAGTGATAGCATTGGTATCGAGTACCTGGCTGGCGATGTGGCCCTATGCCATGTTGCCTTACATCGCGTCCCTCTACTTCGGGATGAGAGGCGCTTACTGGGTGGGGGCTTATGTGGGGGTCAATATCGGCGCGCGGTATACATGGCAGGCGATTGCGGAGTGGCTTACCAGTAGAGAGACTTTCCCGGATACGTCGTTTGAGTGGAGCCAATACCTCGGCAATGTGGTGCCGTACAGCATCCTGCTGGTCTTCGTGGTGGTGGCCGCGAAGATAGTGATCGAGGAGAAGGCCAGCCGAAAACAAGCCGAACGGTTGCTGACCGAGTTGGAAAGCTCGCATAGGCAGTTGAGGATGCGGTCCGAGGAGGCGCTGAAGGCTACGCAGGAGCGCAATCGGCTGGCCCGCGAGATACATGATAGCCTGGGGCATTACCTGACGGTGGTAAATGTACAGTTAGAGAAGGGGCTGGCTTTTCGCAGCCCAAATCCTGCCCAGGCCGACCAGGCGGTGCTGGACGCCAAGCAGCTGGCAAGCGACACGCTACAGGATGTGCGCCGCTCGGTGGGGGCGTTGAGGGCAAACCCAGCGAGCATAGAGAGTGTCCCAAATGTAAGCGACAGCGATGAACGCGCCGGGCCAGTAAGCAGGCAGCCAAAATCCAGAATAGGTGTGCTACTATCGCCGCGACCGTTTGACCTGGTGTTGTCGCTCGTCTACATAGGCACACTCGTAAGTGTGTTCGTTTCTGGGGACACAGGCAGCCGGTTGGCTAACTTTGGAGGGTGGGGATATGCACTTATCGCCAGCCCATTTGTAGCTTTGCTCGTTTTGGACCGCCTGGACCACTTCTTTTTTGGGGAAGCGCCGCCCGTTAGAACAGCTATCCTGCTGTTTGGCTTGCGGGTGCTGCTCCTCGCGGCTGTCGCAAGCATCGCGGGCACCTGGTATCTGTTGTTCCTTACCCCACTGCTGCCATACAGAGTGTTTCTTTACTTCGGAATTAGATGGGGTTACATAGTCGGCACCCTATGTTGGCTCATTGCCGCAGGGTTCGGGCTGTTCAGCTTGTTCGGGGAAGACGCTTATAACCGTCCAACTTTAACGAATGTCCTGACGGGTATATTCTTTTTCTCACTGATGCTGCTGATCGTAGTCACGGCTTCCAGGACGGTGGTGATGGAGAGGACCAGCCGGGTGCGAGCGGAGGAGTTGCTGAAGGAGTTAAAGGCGGCGAATGGGCAATTGAA
>JBBSGN010000576.1:0-2898 GCA_038254085.1 Chloroflexia bacterium
ACAGCAAAATGTCTACGTCTATCGGTCGCGGCCCCCACCGCTCGTCCGCGACGCGCCCCTGCGCCCTCTCTATCTCCTTGCAATAGCCGAGTAGCGTAACCGGGTCCAAACCCGTGCTGATTTCAGCCACCAGGTTAAGATAGTCCGGCTGGTCGCTCTTCCCCCAGGCTCTGCTGCCGTACAAGGGCGATCTTTGCAGTATCCGCGTCTGCGGCAGGCTGTCTATAGCTCGCAGCGCCGCCTCTATGTTTGCTTCGCGGTTCCCCATGTTCGAGCCGAGGCCCAGGTAAGCGATAGCTTCACTTCTAACCAACTCCACACTCCCTCTAAAAGAATTAGTAGGTAGCTTGAGTGGGCTTAGGCGCTGGCTGCGCGCCCATATGCGGCCCAGGAATTAGACGGCGCGCCTCACTAGCGCGGATCAACAACCCACCAACCAGTACACAAACACCGAAAGCCAGACCTAATATGAACAGTGGGATGTGATAATCCAACCCATACAAGAAAGGGAGTCCATTCGCTCCGGCGAAAGCTCCGGCCAACCCAATAGAGGAATATATACTTTGCACTCTGGCCCTGGCATCGGTGACCGACGATGCGGCAAGATGGGCGTCAACCGGCGGCTGCGTCAGCGCGTATACCGCCCCGTGTATCGCGCTCAACGCCACCACCGGCCACGCGCTACTAAGCAAGCCGTACATGATGTAAATGGGCACTTGGGCACCGCCGAAAATGAAGATCATCCTGGACCTGCGTAGCCTATCAGCCAGCCGCCCGCCTATCGGCGACAGAAGTGTATTAGGGATGCTGAAGGCGATGTACGCCAGGCCTATGATCCCGATTGTCGCACCTAGCTTATCGTGCATCCAGAGCGAGAAGAGCGTCTGGTCGAAGCCTATGTACAGGTAATCACCGAATACCAGGATATAGGCGCCTATCAAGGGGAGGGAGAAAAGTTCTCGGGAGGGTACGCGCCGAGCATGTTCGCTACCGGCGGGCAACGCCCGCCGGTAGGCATCGCGTATCGCCAGCCCCGCGATAACTGTCGCTGCCAGCCGGGCAACTACTGCGCCTATGAACACTGATTCGTAGTTCAGCGTCGCAAGCAAACTACCGATTGCCGGGCCAACGACAAAGCCAGCGCTGAAGAACGCTCCGAATATACCATAGGCTTCGCCTTGCTTCTCCGTGGGCACATTGTCCGCGATCAGAGCGCGAGCCGGTGAAAGCATAGTGGCCGAGGCCATACCCTCTAAGAAACGCAGCACCACGAACACTGCTGGGTCTATTACCAGCAAATATGCAGCTGTAATAACGGCCTGGCTCACCAAGCCGATGATCATGATCCGCTTGCGCCCCCACCGGTCCGCCACCCAACCGACCGGATACTGAAAGAGGAAGTTGGACACGAGGAAGGCGCTCGCCATTGCGCCAATGATGGCAAGGGATGCGCCCTGCTCATGAACGTAGAGTACCCGCACAGGGACGACCATCCCTACGCCCACATAGGTAGCAAACACGGCAAAGGAGACCGCCAGCAGGGTTCGATTCCTTAGCATGATACCTCTCGACCCCAGACTTCAGGCTTTCGACTCTCAACTACCCCCGCACAATCGCATCGGCCACCCGCGCCACCTCCACCGCGTGGGCCACGTCGTGAACGCGCACTACGTCTGCTCCGTTAGCGATGCTCACGGCGACTGTGGCCCCTGTGCCTATCACGCGCTCTTCGGGCGGTGGCGTAGCGCCGCCTTTCGCCTGCGCCAGTATGCGCCCGATAAAGCCTTTGCGCGAGGTGCCCACCAGGATGGGACAGCCGAGCGACCTTAGCTCTCCCAGGCGCCTGAGTAGCTCAAGGTTGTGGTCCAGAGTCTTGCCGAAGCCGATGCCGGGGTCAACCCATATACTTTCCTTGTTTACCCCAGCGGCCACAGCTTTGTCAATGCCTTCGCGCAGATAGCTTATCACTTCTCCCACGAGGTCGTCGTAGTGGGGGTCTTGCTGCATGGTGCGCGGCGTGCCCTTTATGTGCATGAGGACCAGCCCAGCTTGATGCTCGGCAACCGCTTCGGCGATAGCAGGCTCATCGCGCAGTCCGGTTATGTCGTTGATGACGCGCGCCCCCGCTTGAAGGGCCGCGCGTGCCACTTCTGCCCGACTGGTGTCCACCGAAATGGGCAGCCCCACCCCGTCTGCCCCTGCCAACCTCTCCACGACAGGCAGGACGCGGCGCATCTCCTCCTCGGCAGGCACGGCCTCTGATCCAGGCCGCGTGCTTTGCCCGCCAACGTCAAGCATGTCTGCTCCCTCGGCCTTCATGCGGTACGCCTGGGCGACAGCAGCCTCTACATCGCCGCCCAGCGCGTCGCCCGAAAAGGAGTCGGGGGTGGCGTTGATTATGCCCATGACCAGGGTGCGCTCTCCTATTGGCAACATATATGGCCCCAATCGCACCGGCTTGCGCGGCGCATCCAGACTGGCTAACAGGTCTGCGATCTGCCGCCCGACCTCAGGCAGTCCAAACCCCTGCTCGTGCATCTTGCCCAGCAGGTCGTCGTACTGTGTCCGGGTACCTAAGAGCAGGGCCGCACTCTCCTCGCACTCTAGCGTCACGCAGTCTCGATGCACAGCGCAATCACCGCCCCTGGCAAGCATCTCCTGCTTCAGCACGTTCGCCGCCACGCACGGCACCCCCTCCAGCTTGACCGCCAGAAACTCGCCCTTGTTCAACATGATCTGCTGCCCCGTCCATTGCGCCCCTACCCGCTCCAACTCAGCTACCAGCAAGGCCAGATTGCTGCCTATTATACGGGGGTTGTGGTTGGGGTGTTTAGGTTGGTCCATGCCGGTCCTGATGCGTAAAACGTAAAACGTAAGAAAAGGCCCTTACGTTTTACG